>NZ_JBFTNH010000008.1:0-200783 GCF_056397385.1 Pseudomonas sp. 05N36
TGGCCAGAGGTTTCAAGAAGACTCAGGCCCTGGTAATCCTTGCCCGCAAACTCGCCCGGGTGGCGTTCGCCCTGATGAAAAACCAGAGCGAATACCGACCGAATCGACCGCTGCAGGGTTGTCCTGCAACATAGAATCTCCCACATTGGGTCCTCGCTTGCCACTGGATCTATGTCGTCATCGGGTTTTTTTTTCACCGGCAAATCTTGACGTTGGTCAATTGCAGAACAGCGCTTTGTCCGTAGTCTTCACTGCATGTTGTGTTTGTTTGTCTGCAAACATCTATATGTAGTATCTGGAGGCCAAATGCAGAGCACGCTGATCTCAGTTGGATGTAACCGCTTGCACAAGCGCGATGGCAGTCTGGTTGCCTTCGATGCCGACAAGATCCGTCAGGCATTGATCGCTGCCGGCAAGGCAACCGGGGAGTACACCGACGTTGAAGCCGAAGGCTTGCTCGAAGCGGTACTCGCCCGATTGGAAAGGCAGCCAAGGCTGCATGTCGAGCAGATCCAGGATCGTGTTGAGCGGGTGCTGATGGACGCCGGTTTTTTCCTCGCCATGCGTGCTTACATCGTTTATCGCGAACAGCACGGGCGTTTGCGTCGCGACCGCCGGACCCTGGTCGAAGTGGCGACGTCGATGAACGAGTACCTGGACCGTGAAGACTGGCGGGTCCAGGCCAACGCCAATCAGGGCTACTCACTGGGCGGGCTGGTGTTGAACGTGTCGGGCAAGGTCACCGCCAACTACTGGCTGGACGAGGTGTACAGCGAGGCGATCGGCCACGCTCATCGAGAGGCGGATTTGCATGTACATGACCTGGACATGCTGGCCGGTTACTGCGCTGGCTGGTCGCTGCGCACCTTGTTGCACGAGGGCCTTAATGGTGTGCCCGGACGTGTTGAAGCCGGGCCGCCGAAGCACTTGAGCAGTGCCCTGGGGCAAATGGTGAATTTCCTCGGCACCCTGCAAAACGAATGGGCCGGCGCCCAGGCCTTCAGCTCGTTCGATACCTACCTGGCGCCGTATGTGCGCAAGGACCAACTGAGCTATCCGCAGGTTCGCCAGGCGATCCAGGAGTTCATCTACAACCTCAATGTGCCGTCACGCTGGGGCACCCAGACGCCGTTCACCAACCTGACCTTCGACTGGGTGTGCCCGCAGGATCTGCGCGAGCAGATACCCGTCATCGGCGGGGAGGAAATGCCGTTTGCCTACGGCGACCTGCAAGTCGAAATGGATGTGCTCAACCGCGCCTACATCGAGGTGATGCAGGCTGGCGATGCGAAAGGGCGAGTGTTCACCTTTCCGATTCCGACCTACAACATCACCCATGACTTTCCATGGGACAGTGAAAACGCCGACCGTCTGTTCGAGATGACGGCGCGTTACGGTTTGCCTTACTTCCAGAACTTCCTCAATTCGGATCTGCAGCCCAATCAAGTGCGTTCGATGTGCTGCCGGTTGCAGCTGGATGTGCGCGAGTTGCTCAAGCGCGGCGGTGGCTTGTTTGGCTCGGCGGAACAGACCGGATCGCTCGGCGTAGTGACCATTAACTGTGCGCGTCTGGGCTATGTGTTCAAGGGTGATACCAGCGGTTTGCTGAAACGGCTGGACACGCTGATGGAGCTGGCGATGGAGAGCCTGGAGGTCAAGCGCAAGGTCATTCAGCATCATATGGACGCCGGTTTGTACCCTTACACCAAGCGCTACCTGGGCACCTTGCGCAACCATTTTTCCACCATCGGTCTCAACGGCCTGCATGAAATGCTGCGTAATTTCACCGGTGATAAGGAGGGTATGCACACCGAGCAGGGCCGCCAGTTTGCCTTGAAACTGCTGGACCATGTGCGCGCTACCTTGCTGCGTTTTCAGGAAGAAACCGGTCATCTCTACAACCTGGAAGCGACACCGGCCGAAGGCACTACCTATCGCTTCGCCAAGGAAGACCTCAAGCGCTACCCCGACATTCTCCAGGCCGGCACGACGCAAGCGCCGTATTACACCAACTCTTCGCAACTGCCGGTGGGCTACACCGACGATCCCTTCGAAGCCCTGGAACTGCAAGACGAACTGCAATGCAAATACACCGGTGGCACGGTCTTGCATCTGTACATGGCCGAGCGGATTTCCTCGACCCAGGCCTGCAAGCAACTAGTGCGCAAAGCCCTTGGGCGTTTCCGCCTGCCGTACCTGACCGTGACCCCGACGTTCTCCATCTGCCCGGTGCACGGCTACCTCGATGGCGAGCATGAGTTCTGCCCCAAGTGCGACGAAGTTCTGCTGCTGCAAGAGCAGAAAATCGGCACTGTTCATTGATTTCTATCCCCTCAACCGCAAGGAGCTTCACCATGACTGCATCGCAACCACTGCCTCAGGCTCAACGTCAACGCTGCGAAGTCTGGACCCGCGTGATGGGCTATCATCGTCCTGTGTCAGCGTTCAATCCGGGTAAACAGTCGGAGCACCGCGAGCGGGTGCACTTTACTGAAAGCGCGGCGCTGGTCGGGCGCCAATGAGTCGAACGCTTCGGGTTGGGGGCATGGTGCCCCTGACCACTATCGACTATCCGGGACAGCTCGCCTGTGTGTTGTTTTGCCAGGGTTGCGCCTGGCGTTGTCGTTATTGTCATAACCCGCAGCTGATTCCCCCTCGTGGCAGTGAGGAAGTGGATTGGCGGCGGGTGTTGGCGTTTCTGCAACGTCGTCAGGACCTGCTCGATGCCGTGGTGTTCAGCGGCGGTGAGCCGACGCTGCAGGACGGCTTGCTCGGTGCCATGGATGAAGTGCGGGAAATGGGATTTCGCATTGGCTTGCACAGCGCTGGCATCAAGCCTGCCGCCTTCGCCAAGGCACTGACCGGTGCTGATTGGGTCGGCTTCGATATCAAGGCATTGCCCGAGGATTGCCAGGCCATCACCCGGGTCGAGGGCAGTGGAACGGCAAACTGGCGCAGCCTTGAGTATCTGTTGGCCAGTGGTGTGGACTACGAATGTCGCACCACCGTGCATTGGCATCTGTTCGAGCCGGCGCGTCTGCTGATCCTGGCCAAACGCTTGAATGCACTTGGCGTCAAACGCTTCGCCGTGCAACTGGTTCGCACCGAGCGGATGTTCGATCCGCTGTTGCCGAGCGTTTCGGCACAAGCCTTGCTGCCAGAGTTGTGGGGGGCCATGCGCGAGTTGTTCCCAGTCTTCGTGCTACGGGGGTAACGGGGCCTGGGGGAACTCAAGCCCAGCCCCAGAACTGCAACCACCAGCCAAACCCGATCAGGCCGTTGGCGAGTAACAGGCAAACGCCCCCCGACCCGCGCCGAACCAGGGAAATATCTTCGTGTTTCAGCCGTTTCCAACCCAGCAGCAGGCTCCACCCCATGGCGGCCAATAACAGACAGGCCCTGGCGGGTTGTACCCACTCCAGCAGCAGACCTTCATAACGCAGTAATTTGACGGTGGTGGCCGACAGCCCGAGAAACAGTCCGGCACCCCCCAGAGGCGTGAGTGTCAGCGCCAGAGGCCAATACAGTGCGCGATCTCGCGCCAGTCGGGCCGTCAGCCGCAGAAGCAGCATCAACGCTGCGCCGAGCATGATCGAACTCAAACTCAAGTAAGCGACGATGCTGAAGCCGTCGAGCCAACTGAAGCTGTCGTTGAGTTGTGGGTAATGGGTGAGCAACCACCAGGGGGCATTGTCCTGCAGGGCCCAGAGCTGGTTGTGTTCGACCAGCCACTGGGCCAGGTGTTGTTTGAGGGCGATAAACCACGGGCTGACCGTCCACTGAAACGCGCCCATAGCCAAGCCGATCACGCCGAACAGCAGCAAGCGTGTATCCCAAGGGGACAGCGTCTGCGCGGTTGCGTGAAGAATCTCCTGATTGCTGGAGCGGGCGATCAGTTGAACGGCACCGCGTTGCCCGCTGCAGCGTCCGCAGGCGTGGCAATCACTGGCGCCTTGCAGGCGGCGGATATCGAGCAGGGGAGCGCAGTTGGGCGGCGGCAGGCGTGGTGCGGCATTCTCTATCCAGCGTTGTTCATCGACCTGAAAATGCATAGGGGCCAGCCGGGCGAGCAGGGCGAAGACGCCGCTGACCGGGCACAGGTAACGGCACCAGACCCGTTTGCCCCGGGCGAACAACAACCCAACGATGACCGCAGCAACGGTCGAGCCACCCAGAATCAACAGCGCGGCCTGGGCGTAGTCATAAACGCTGATCAACTGGCCGTAGAGGGTTGTCAGGCAGAACGCCAATGTGGGCCAGCCGCCCCAGCGCACCCAACGCGGCACACCCAGGCCTTTTCCGTAATGGCTGGCCCACTCGCTGAGCGAACCTTCCGGGCACAGAACGCCACACCAAAGTCGACCGAAGAACACCATCGACAGCAACACGAACGGCCACCAGATCCCCCAGAATAGAAACTGCGCGAGCAAGGTCAGGTGGTCGAGTATCCGCGCCTGGCTGTCCGGTAGCGGCAATAGCGCCGGGGTCACCAACAGCACTGCGTAAACCAGTACGACAGCCCACTGCACGGCTCGAATGACGGACGCATGGCGACGCATCCCGTCACCCAGGCGCTGGAGCCATTGATTGTGGCGGCTCAGGTCGGGCATGGCAGGTTGTCCGCAGTCTGTTGCCGTAGCCAGCCGCCGACGACCAGCCAGTAACCGACCCACACCAACAAGGTCAAGCCACTGGGGGTTGCCCGATAACCAGCAAAACTGGCCAGAAAGCCACCCAATCCATGGCTGTCGTTCAACAGTGTGCTGCTGTCCCAAAGCGCCTCGCCAACGATGCTGTACACCTGCTCTGGAAAATCGAGGACGAGCAGTTGGCCGCCGATTCGCTCGGTGCTGCTGACCAGCAACGCCGCGCCGAGCATGAGCAGGACGACTTCGCTGATGGCAAAGAATCGCTGCCATGAAATGAACCGGCGACTGCTGTGTAGCAGGGCAAGGGTGAGTGCCGACAGCACCAGCCCCATGACGCCACCGACCGCAAACAAACCGAGTTGCGGGCCTCGCAAGCGGGCGCCAGCACCATAGAGAAATACTACGGTTTCGCTGCCTTCGCGGCCGACGGCGAGCATGGCCAGCAGCAACAGCCCCAAGCCGCCTCGCCGGGCCAGATGGCTATCGGCATGTCGTCGCAAGTCAAATTTCAGCGTGCGCCCGTTGCGATGCATCCAGCCAACCATTTGCACCATCAACAGGCTGGCAATCAACGCCAGTGCTGCCTGGAACCATTCACTGGCTGAACCGCTCATGGCCTCACCGGCAAACAGAATCAGCACCGCCAGCAGGCCCGAAAGCATCAATCCCAGCATCACACCGGCCCACAGATATTTGACCAGGCGATTGCCTGGACCTTGTTGGCTGGTCCAGGCCTGGAGAATGCCGATCACCAGCAGCGCCTCGACGCTTTCGCGCCAGACGATGAACATTGATTGATTCATGGAAACTCCGTGCAGGTGCGGGTTATTTCGCGAGAATGCCGCCCTCGGGCAGTTGTGGATTGAACTCGTCGAAAAAGGGGTAGTGGCCGGGCCTGAGCGGGTGAATCACGACGAAGGTCGTCACGCCCGGCGACAGTACTTTTTCAACCCGCAACGGCGTGCTCTCGAACTCGGCCGGCCCCTGACCGCTATTTTTCAGGACGATCTTGAAGCGCTGTCCGGCCGGAACCTCGAGTAAGGCAGGGGAGAAGTGGCCATCGCGCAGGATCAGTTCGTAGCTCGGCAAATCGGCATGGACGGTCAACGGCACAACGGTTCCGGCCACCATCAGCCAGGCAAGCGGCAGGCGCTTCATTCAATAGCCACCTTTCTTACCGATGCCGGCGTAGATGAACTCGTAGTGCAGTTCGCAGCGTTCGAACCAGGGCGCTACACCGGTTTCCTTATCGGTATGACGCCCGAGGGAACCGTGACCGGTGGGGGGGAGCACGGTGAAGGTCAGCCGATATTTGCCCGGTCCCAGCAGCTTCACATTGTCGCCATAGTGCGGGCCGTCATTGGCGACCATGGCATGGAAGTCGCCCTTGATTTCGTCCGGGTTACCCGCTCTGCTCAAGTTGAACGAGACATTGAGGTAAGGCACGAAACTACCTTCCTGAAAGCCCTGTCGATTGTCCGCGGTGGCCCGAATGTCGGCTTCCAGGTGAACATCGGAATCGACAGTCGCCCGCATCATGCCCGCCGGGGCCATCTCGATGGGTTGCAGATACACCGCCCCGACTTCCAGTCCCTGACACAGCTGGGGTACCCCGATCGGGTACTCCTTCGCGTGAGCCAGCGGTACGAGCAAGAGCAGGGCGAGTGAGAGGTGGGTACGCATAAAGTCTTCCTGGGCACTAACGAGTAGGAACCCGAGTCTAGGAAGCTTTTCTGCAAACAATAATGATTATTATCAAGTTTCGAGCACTTAAACCGATCGCTTGTCACGCTGACGAAAGCGCTGGGCCCGCTCGACGCTGTGGGTCATCTGTGCCGCCGYATGAACGGACAGTCGCTCGATGTTGATTCTTGATATCGATCAAGGATGGCTTTGCACAAAGGCTGTAGGTTGCAAAAACGTCTCTCAATGATTGGAGATCGACATGGCCAAGAACTTCCCCGTCAACCCCAAGCACCCCGAGCGGATCTGTTGGGGATGCGACCGGTATTGTCCAGCCAAGTCCCTGGCGTGCGGCAATGGCTCCGACCGTACGATGCATCCGGCCGAGCTGTTCGGGGAAGATTGGCATCTGCCTGGCGACTGGGGTATCGAGTCCCTCATCGTCACAGACAAGACAGGGAATGAAGGCATCTAGCGCAAGCCCGGAATGGTCGTGCATAACAGCAGTCTTCCTCGCATGGAGAACCTTCAAGGCAGTCACACTGAAGCTGGGACGCCAAACCTCGCTTTCTCAGATTGATCGCATCTTTGCCAAAGACGTTTTGTCTTTGCTGGGTCCTCTACCCATCGCCGAGATTTCTCGTCAGCACTTGATCGAGGATTTTGGGTTTGCGCTTGCTGTTCCTCACGGGCGTGCGGACCGGCGAGTTGCGCTTGGCTGTACCTGAGCAGTTCGACTTGGTACGAGGAATTTGGACAATACCGGCCGTGATCGTTAAGCAACTGCAGGTACGGTTAAGAAAGGAGGGCAGTAAGATCCCGCCTTATGTGGTGCCGCTCTCGCGTCAGGCGATCGCGATCGTCCATGAGTTGTTGATACTTAGGCGTCCAGCTCAGCGCTACTTGCTCTCTCATCGCAGTGATCTATCAAAACGGATCAGCGAGAACACCCTTAATACGGCGATCAAGCGTATGGGCTACGAAAGGCAGCTCACAGTTCACGGAATTCGCGCAACGCTCACTACATACCGCTCCTTCAGCTCCCGACGTTTGGCAGATCTTCTCCGCCCATCAAGTAACCTAAGCCCATGCAACGCACTAAATGCGTACTCTGGATTTCTTCAGCTGCGGTTCAGGAAGCGGCGAATGGTGCCGCTTAACATCAGATGCCCGGCTGTCAAACGCTATCCGCCCCGGGCTGCACGAACTTGGCCGTTGAGCATCGCTGCATAGTTGTTCCACTACTGAACGTTATACCTGCAGTCCATGAATGGTTTACTTGAGGTGAGAAATGCGAGGTGGAGTGCTTAGCGTTGTGGGATTGCTTATCGGCCTATGCGTCGCAGACGTAGCCAATGCCGAAAACAAAAAATTCGTGCATCCGGGAATGTTAAGTACGGACGATGATTTTGCTCGCGCCAAGAGGCTTGTTGCCGCCAAAACATCTCCCGCGATCGACAGCTGGAATCTTCTGGGAAAAAGCCGGTATGCCGTCGCCAATTACACACCTGATGCAGTTGATAAGGTGGTGCGGGGCAACCCATCATGGGGCAAAGACAATTACGGCTTGCTGTACCGAGATGCTGCAGCTGCTTATCAGCTGGCAGTTCGCTGGAAAATCTCTGGAAATATCGACTACGCGAATGCCGCTATCAACGTTCTTGATGCTTGGGCAGGAACACTGACCGACGTTATAGGTACGAGCGATAAATACTTGGCGTCTGGTCTTTACGGTTATGAACTGGCCAATGCGGCAGAAATTATGAGGACTTATCCAGGGTGGAAAAAATTACCTAAATTTCAAGAGATGATGCTCAGGGTTTTCTACCCGATGAACCATGATTTCATCACAAAGCATAATGGATATGGAGACGCTGGACAGCATTATTGGGCAAATTGGGACTTGGCCAATCTTGCTTCGATGATGGCAATCGGCATCTTGACGGGCCGTCATGACATTTATAAAGAATCTGTGAATTATGTACTTCATGGAAAAGGAAATGGCGCATTCAACAATGCCATGTGGGCTGTTTATCCAGGCACTGGAAAGGAAGTTGGATTGGCTCAGGTGCAGGAAAGTGGACGTGATCAGGGGCACTCTACATTAGACATCGCGTTAATCGGGGTGATTTGCCAGATGGCGTGGAGCCAGGGCGATGACGTGTTTGGTTTTAATCACGATCTCGCATTAAAAGCCAGTGAGTATGTTGCCAAATACAATCTGCTTTATGATGTGCCATGGACAAATTACACCACCAGCGACGGCTCGATCCAAATTCAGATTTCTCCCACCAGCCGCGGCAGTACCCGTCCAATATGGAGCTTGATTTACAATCACTACGCCGGAATCAAACACCTGGAAGCCCCCTATACGAAAAAAATGATGGACAACTTTGGCCCTGAGGCGGGTGCCTACGGGGCTAACAGTGGAGGTTTTGACCAGTTGGGTTATGGATCACTGTTGTTCAATAACTACCAGGAAGTCGCAGCTGGAAGACACTGATTTTTTCAATAGTGGCGGCGCAGTTAATTGCTGCGCCGTTTCTGAGCACGTGAAGCAAACACGCGAGTTCGCGGATGGACGCAGTGGATTTGCCTTGACGGACGAAGGCAAGCCAACAGGCATCAGGTTCCCGGGTATTGCGCAATGATCTGATCGGTGCCCGCTTTAGTCAGTCCGACAATCTGATAAGCGTCGTGCTTTCCATCGACTTCCATCCCTGGCGAGCCTGCCGGCATACCGGGTGCAGCGATCCCGACCAGGTCATCGCGTTTGCTCATCGCGATTATTTGCTCAGCGGGTACATGACCCTCAACAAACTTCCCGTTGATCACCGCGGTGTGGCAAGACGAGAGTCGTGGAACAACACCAAGGTCCTGTTTAACCGCGCTCATGTTGGTTTCCAGATGATCAATGACGGTGAAACCGTTGGCCTCAAGGTGCTGAATCCACTGCTTGCAGCACCCGCAGTTTGCATCGCGATGAACATCGATGGTCAGGGCCTGAGCTGCGTGAGCAGTTGAACCAATGAACAGTGCCGCGAATGTCGCGATGCGTAATGCTCGCAGGCGGAAGTTACTTTGCATGGTTATTTTCCTTGGCCTCGGCAGCGGTGTGAACCTTCGGCGAAGCAACAGAATTACTGCATGGGCGTGCGTGATGGTGAGGGTATTGCTCAGGCAAATGCCTCAGAACCACATCCGGATACCGGCGACAAATAGAGCCTCATTGGTCTTTTGACCTTCGTCTTCGGCCAGGTCGGCGGTCTTGCCGTAGGAGCGATTCCAGGTCACCCCGATATAGGGGGCAAATTCACGGGCAATTTCATAGCGCAAACGCAAGCCTACTTCGGTATTCGCCAAGCCCGAGCCAATGCCGCGCTGGGGGTCGTTTTTCCCGTAGAGGTTCGCCTCGGCGGTCGGCTGCAAGATCAGGCGATTGGTGAGCAGAATGTCGTAGTCACCCTCGAACCGTGCGGCAGTCTGGCCGTTCTCGCCGATGTAAGCAGTCGCTTMGGTTTCGAAGTTGTAAAGGGCCATCCCCTGAATCCCAAGAGCCCCCCATGTCTGCGGTGATCCGGGTTTGAAGTCCTGGCGTACACCGGTGACGACATCCCACCATGGACCGATCGAGTGCCCCCAAAGCGCCTGGAGTTCGGCGTTCTCGGTTACGCCGTTGGTCCGTTCACCCTCCGAACGCAACCACAGGCGATCGACGTCTCCACCAATCCATCCCTTTGCATCCCAGCTCAGTGCACTGCCGTTGTCGGCATCCTGATATTCGAACTTATCAAGCAGGACGAAGGCGTTGAGTTTCTTGTCGTGGACGCCGTGACCAGCCACTGGTGGAAAGGCGGCTGCACGATCAGCGTCGGTCAATACGGGAATGGGGGTACGACTCGTGGTGGTCGCTCCTGAGTCCATACTCTCCATACCGCCCATGGTTCCCATCGAACCGTGAGCCATCTCTTCAGCGGCGTTGGCCACGACAAAGAAAGCAGGACTGACGGAGACCGCCAGTGCAATCAGGGCTGGGCGTAAAAGCTTGTTGGTCATGGTCTCAAACTGCCTTTCTGGATTTTTGCGCATAACCCGTCTCCGTTACTCATCAACCCGTACTTCACGGAACATGCCCATTTCCATATGGAATAGCAGGTGGCAGTGATACGCCCAGCGACCCAGGGCATCAGCGGTGACTCGGTAGCTGCGTTTGGTTCCGGGGGGCATGTCGATCGTGTGTTTGCGGACCATGAATTTGCCGTTCTCATCCTCAAGGTCACTCCACATGCCGTGGAGGTGGATGGGGTGAGTCATCATGGTGTCGTTTACCAGCGTGATGCGCAGACGCTCGCCATACTTGAGGCGCAACGGTTCGGCATCGGAGAACTTGATGCCGTTGAACGACCACGAGAATTTCTCCATGTGACCGGTCAGATGCAGCTCAATGGTGCGATTGGGTTCGCGGCCGTCAGGATCCTGGAAGGTACTTTTCAGGTCGGAATAGGTGAGCACGCGACGGCCATTGTTGCGTAAGCCAATGCCAGGATCGTTGAGCTTCGGCGTTGGGTTCATGGCTTGCATGTCAACCAAGGGGTTGTTGGTTTCGGAGGCCGGGTGAGTCTGCATTTCGCCACCCATGCCAGCCATACCCGACATATCACCATGGTCCATCCCGGCCATTTTGCTGTGATCCATGCCGGCCATGCTGGACATGTCACTGCTGTCCATGCCGGTCATGCCGCCCTGGTCCATGCCGGTCATATTGCTGTGGTCCATTCCGGTCATGCCAGACATGTCGCCGCCCATGCTGCCGTGATCCATGCCGGCCATACCGCCCATTCCCATGTCATCCATGGTCAAAAGAGGGCGGGGATCTATCGCCGGAACAGGCGCCTTCAACCCTTCACGTACCGCCAGGGTTCCGCGTGCATAACCGGTTCGATCCATGGATTGGGCGAAGATGGTGTAAGCCTCTTGGCTGGATGGCTCCACGATCACGTCATAGGTTTCAGCAGTGGCGATGCGGAATTCGTCGACGCTGACCGGGTTGACGTGTTGGCCGTCGGCAGCCACAACCGTCATTTTCAAACCCGGGATACGGACGTCGAAATAGCTCATGGCCGAGCCGTTGATGAAGCGCAGGCGCAGCTTCTCACCCGGTTTGAAAATGCCGGTCCAGTTGCCATTGGGGGCCTGGCCATTCATGAGATAGGTGTAAGTGTCCCCACTGACGTCTGCTAGATCGGTGGGGTTCATTTTCATTTCGGCCCACATCTTCCGATCGGCCACCGCCGCGGACCAGCCTTGCTTGCTGACATCTTCGATGAAGTCGCCAACGGTACGTTTGCGGTGGTTGTAGTAGTCCGATTGTTTCTTGAGCTTGGCCATGACACGACCAGGATCTTCATCGGTCCAGTCGGTCAGCATCACCACGTAATCGCGGTGGTATTGAAAAGGCTCGGGCTCTTTCGAGTCGATCACGATTGGACCGTAAACGCCTACCTGTTCCTGAAAACCCGAGTGGCTGTGGTACCAGTACGTACCGTTCTGATGAACCTTGAATGTGTACTCGTACATGCCATCCGGTGCGATGCCATGGAAACTCAAGCCAGGTACACCGTCCATGTTGGCCGGTAGGATGATCCCGTGCCAATGGATCGAAGTAGCCTGGTCCAGGCGGTTTTTCACCCGCAGCTTGACTGTTTCTCCTTCGCGCCAGCGCAGTAGAGGCCCGGGCAATGTGCCATTGATGGTCATGGCTGTGCGCGGCGAACCGGTGATGTTTACCGGTGTTTCACCAATAAACAGATCAAATTCGTTGCCGCTCAGTACGCTCGGCAGGCCCGGGCTGGTGACTGCCCATACCGGCGTGCGCCACAGGCCAAGGCCGCCAAGAATTCCACCCGCGGCCAGGCCTTTGACGAACGTCCGCCTAGAGGTTTTGGAGTGCATGCCGTTTATGTCCAATCAATCAAAAGGGGAGCGGTGCGAAACAACCCGTGAGTGGCTCATACAGGTTGAAGGCACTCTCTCGGGAGTTCGTATTAGTCCCGGATACGTTATTTGAACCAGCGCAGCGATTACATTTCTGTCAGCCAGGAATGCACCAGACCCTTCAGCAATTCTTGTGGTCCATCTCTTTGGTCTTGCTTTCTGCGACGGGAGGTTGGGCGCCTTGGGTTTGGGCTACTTGGTACGCTTGCATTGTGTTCTGTCTGGCAGCTTCCATGCGTTCGAATACGCGATCACTGCCGCCTTCGGCCATCGCCAGAGAAGAGGCAGTCAAGGTCGCGATGATCAGCAAGGTTTTGACAGATTTCATTTGGGTATCCTTGGATGAGTGTTGTTTACCCCTTTGAGTCCACATCAGGATGATGATTCTTGGGGTTGAGCGTTAGGCTCGATACAACTTTAAAACTCGCCCCCTGTCAGAAGCCTTAAGTCAGCATTACCGTTTTGTCAGGTTGCAACTTCCTTCTTGAACATAGGTATAAGCAGAGTGCAGGTTCACGTCATGATGCCCAGCCTGGATGGCTGGGAAGTCCTTATTCAGGGCAAAGAGCCACTCCAAAGCTGACTGAAATGTAATCGCACGGCCCGCGTTCATGTGGCATCGTGTAGTCGCACTATAACGCTGGCGTCTTGGCCAAGTTCCCCGTGTTCAGTACTTACCAGGACGTGGAATACGCTGAGTATTCGTCTGTGGTTTTAACAACAATCAAGAAATAAAAACTGGTTCTTCCCCCCACCAAACCTCGAACCAACAGCTCATGCTGTGAGGAGTCTTGCATGTCATTCCTTAAAACCACCACCGTAGCGGCTGTACTGACCGCTGGTTTGCTTCTGAGTGCAGTTGCTCAAGCACATCCAAAACTTCTTTCCTCCACTCCAGCAGAAAGTTCGGCCGCAGCGGCCCCTTCGAAAATTGAACTGCACTTTTCCGAGAACCTCACGACTCAGTTCTCCGGTGCAAAACTGATCATGACCGATATGCCTGGCATGCCGAACTCTCCAATGGGCGTTAAGGCCGGCGTCGCGGGTGGCAGTGATCCGAAAACGATGGTTATTACGCCCGCATCACCATTGACCACGGGCACTTACAAAGTCGAATGGCGTGCCGTCTCTTCGGACACTCACCCGATGACCGGCAACTTTTCTTTCAAAGTGAAATGATTCATGAGCGACTCAATAAACATCGTGGTTCGTTTTGCTCTTTATTTCGACCTGATGCTGTTATTCGGATTGGCAGTTTTTGGTTTGTACAGCCTCAGGGGAAAGGAAAGAGTATCGGGCACGGCCTTGAATTTTGAGTCGCTTCTTTATGGTACTTCTGTTGCAGGTGTCGCCCTGTCCCTGGCCGCCATGTTGTTGCTTGCGAAAGCAATGAGCGGTGTGTCGGGGTTTATGGAGCTGCATCACCCTATTTTTCAAATGGTCCTCATGGGGACTGACGTCGGGTTGACCTGGATGGTCCGAATAGCTGCTCTGGTGATGGCAATTATTGGCGTCGCATTGAATAAGCGCCTCCCGACACTCAGCCTCTGGATCGTCACCGCATGTGGAGCCATTGCACTGGCCACCCTGGCATGGACAGGACATGGTGCTATGGATGAAGGTAGCCGTCGTTATTGGCATTTCATCAGCGATATCTTCCATCTTTTAGCTGCAGGTGGTTGGTTGGGTGCTCTCGCGGCGTTCGCTCTACTGCTGCGTTTGAAATCACTGAAGGGCGAGCAAGAGGCGCGAATGCTTGCTCGGGTACTGACTGGATTTGAATCGGCTGGCGCGGTGATCGTAGTGGTCCTGAGCATCACCGGCGTAGTGAATTACCTGTTTATCGTAGGTCCAACCCTCGATGAGGTGATGCTGAGCACTTATGGAATATTGTTGTTCCTGAAAGTCCTGCTGTTTTCCGGAATGATCGTACTGGCCATGCTTAATCGTTTTCATCTAAGCCCGCTATTGGAGCGATCAGTTCGACATGGAGAGTATTCAGTTGCGGTCAAGGCTTTGCGGCGTAGCATGACGTTTGAGTTCTCAATGGCCGTCATCATAGTGTGTCTTGTCGCTTGGTTAGGAACGTTGAGCCCGGAGATGAGTATGAAAGCTGAATAGCGCTAAAAACCGCATGTCTCGTTTCCCTCCCCAAGCAATAAAAGACAGATTGAAAAAAGAGGCTTTTGCCTCTTTTTTTCGTTCCTGCAGGTTTCACTCGAAACCACTGCCATTTGCTCTCCACTCCTTCTGACACAAATGTATCTCTGTGTATCCAGGCCACATGCCGATACGGACTGTTTCTTTTGTGGGCCGTTACTGACACATACGGGATACCTGGTCGGCGTCAAATGAGCTCCACCGAGACAGCACAAGCCGTCTCGCTGGACCACTCAACGTCTGGAGATATCGTCATGAACTGGAAGAACCTCAGCCTCGCTTCATTGTTTGCCGTACTCAGCCTTGGCGCCGCAGCGGCCAACGCCCAAGACAGCGTCAAATCCCACAGCTACATGTACGGCGATCACCTGGATATCGCCAAAGTGCTGTCGGTCAATGAAGCACCGTCCTCGGGCTGTGGCGTCGTGGCGACTCGTATGACTTACCTCGACTCGCTCGGCAAGATCCAGTCTCTGGATTACGGCACCCTTGCCCAGGACTGCGGCCAAGGCAGTTGATGCAAGGTTGTGCAGGGCAGGCAACGATCGCCGCGCCTATAGGCCACTGACTAAAAAGGAGTTTTATCATGCTTGCAGTTTCGTCCGTTTCCGCCAGGCGCCGTTGCCTGGCTTCATCCGCCAGGGTTCACGTGTTCGGTCTCGCTCTGCTGGCTGGCAGCAGTGGCGCATGGGCAGCCACCACGGCTGCCGACAATGTGTCCGCCAGCGCTGCATCGGCTACATCGGAGGCCATTCGCCCATACCGCATTCATGTTGATGAAGCGCGCCTGACCGACCTGCGCAAACGCATCGCAGACACCCGCTGGCCTGACAAAGAGACTGTCGACGACGTTTCCCAAGGTGTGCAACGGGCACAGGTGCAGGAACTGGTGAAGTACTGGGGCAACGGTTACGACTGGCGCAAGGCCGAGGCCAGGCTCAATGCTTTGCCGGAGTTCATGACCACCATCGATGGTGTCGACATCCAGTTCATCCATGTGCGCTCGCGTAATCCCAACGCCATGCCGTTGATCCTCACCCACGGCTGGCCCGGTTCGCAATTCGAATTTCTGAAAACCATCGGCCCGCTGACCGATCCGACCGCTTACGGCGGGCGTGCGGAAGACTCATTTGACGTGGTGATTCCGTCGATTCCCGGCCATGGTTTTTCCGGCAAACCGACTGAATTGGGCTGGGGGCCTGACCGGGTGGCGAAGGCTTGGGATGTGCTGATGAAGCGACTGGGCTACACCCATTACGTGTCCCAGGGCGGCGATCATGGCTCGGTGATTTCCGACGCACTGGGTCGCCTGGCGCCTGCGGGTTTACTTGGTATTCATTTGAACATGCCGGCTACCGTACCGCCGGAGCTGGTGAAGCCGATCAATAGTGGCGATCCGGCACCGGCCGGTCTGACCGATCCGGAACGCACGGCCTACAACTCGCTGAGTAGTTTCTTCGGCCGCAATGCAGCCTACGGCGCGATGATGGTGACCCGGCCGCAGACTATCGGCTATCTGCTGGCCGACTCGCCCTCCGGCACGGCGGCCTGGATGTACGAAAAATTCGCAGCCTGGACCGACAGTGACGGCAAGCCTGAACGTGTGCTGAGCCGCGATGAGATGCTCGACGACATCAGCCTGTATTGGCTGACTGACACCGGCGCGTCGTCCTCCCGTTTCTATTGGGAGAACAACAACAATAACTTCAGCGCCGCGGCGCAAAAGACTGCTGACATCAAGGTCCCGGTGGCGATCACCGTGTTCCCGCACGAAATCTACCGCGCGCCGAAAGCCTGGGCAGAGCGTGCCTATCCATCGCTCTCCTACTTCAGCGAAGTCAACAGGGGCGGCCACTTCGCTGCCTGGGAGCAGCCTCAATTATTCAGCGAAGAATTACGTGAGGCATTCCGTCCGTTGCGTGCGTCTGCGCAAAACACCGGCGCTCAGGCCACCCGCTAAACACTTACCAATCGATTACAAAACCCGGAACTGCTAACCCGCCATTCGCAAGGGAGACTCACCATGGACACCACCCTGTTGAACCACAAACCCGCACCGCGCCATCGGCGTCTGCTCGCGCCATCTGTTCTGGCGATCGCATTGATGCAGCTGGGCGCTTTGAGTGTGGCCTCGGCGCAGGCGAACGCCGCTGATGTGCCGGCCGGCACCATCGGCACCATTACGCCGGGAAGTAACACTTCGTTCGGCCCATTGAAGCATGTCAAGGCCGGTCTGCTGGATGTTGCCTACGCCGAAGTCGGCCCTGCCGATGGGCCGGTGGTCATCCTGCTGCACGGTTGGCCTTACGATATTCACAGCTACGCCGACGTGGCGCCGGCGCTGGCGCAGAAGGGCTATCGAGTGCTGATTCCGTATGCGCGTGGTTATGGCGATACGCGTTTTCTTTCTGCCAAGACCATTCGCAACGGCCAGCCTGCTGCACTTGCAAGCGATCTGATCGACTTCATGGATGCGCTGAAAATCAACCAGGCCGTACTCGGCGGGTATGACTGGGGCGCGCGCACGGCCGATATCGTCGCGGCCTTATGGCCGGAGCGGGTGAAGGCGCTGGTTGCGGTGAGTGGCTACCTGATCGGTAGCCAGGAGGCCGGCAAGACACCGCTGCCACCTGCCGCCGAGTTGCAGTGGTGGTATCAGTTCTACTTTGCGACAGAGCGCGGCCGTCTGGGCTATGAAAAAAACACCCACGACTTCGCCAAGCTGATCTGGAAACTGGCGTCGCCAAAGTGGAACTTCGACGACACCACCTATGACCGAAGCGCCGCCGCTTTGCAAAATCCCGATCACGTCGCCGTATCCATCTTCAACTATCGCTGGCGCCTGGGCCTGATCAAGGGCGAATCAAAATACGACAAGCTGGAGAAGAAACTGGCGGCCTTCCCATCCATCAGCGTGCCGACCATCACCCTTGAGGGCGATGCCAACGGTGCGCCGCATCCACCTGCCGAGGCCTATGCCAAGCGCTTCACCGGCAAATATGAGTATCGATTGATCAATGGCGGTATCGGCCACAACTTGCCGCAGGAGGCCCCACAAGCCTTCGCCCAGGCAGTGATCGACGCCGATCATCTCTGATGGCCAGAAGGGGAGAGCAGCGATGAAGCTCAAGCATCTGGCCGTGTTGTCCGCTGCCGTGGCATCGGTTGTGTTGAGTGCTACCGGAGTAGCCCTGGGCGACGCCGGTAGCGGCGACGCTTCACCGATCTACGGCGTGAAGCTTCCCGATGGCTATCGCCAATGGGCGCTGATAGCGCCGGCGCAGGAAGCGGCACCCCTGGACGAACTTCGAGCGGTCCTGGGCAATGATCTGGCGATCAAGGCCTATCAGGATTCAACGCTGCCGTTCCCTGACGGCACGGTGCTGGTGAAGCTCGCCTGGAAACACGTCCAGTCCCCGGAGTTCGAGCCGGCCTCCATTCCTGGCGCGGCCACTACCGTTCAGGTCATGGTCAAGGACTCGAGGAAATATGCATCAACCGGCGGCTGGGGTTTTGGTCGCTTTATCAACGGCAAACCCGCCGATGAGGCACAGCACCAGACCTGCTTCGCCTGCCACCAGGCGCGAGTGCAGAACCACGACTTCGTCTTCACCCGATTCGCTCCATAGTCCAATCACCCAAGGAGTTTCCAATGAAAAAAGTAATGGCAGCTCTGGCCTGCACCGCCAGCCTGATCATCGGTACCAACGCATCGGCGCAAACTGAAAAGCCTACGGTCGTTCTCGTGCACGGTGCCTTTGCCGATGCGTCGAGCTGGAATGGTGTGGTGAAGATCCTCGAGAAGGATGGCTATCCCGTTGTGGCTGCCGCCAATCCATTGCGCAGTGTGAAGGGCGACGGCGCTGCTGTTTCGGCATTGCTGGCTGGCATCAAGTCGCCCGTCGTGCTGGTCGGCCACTCCTACGGCGGCAACGTCATCAGTGAAGCGGCCAATGACCGGGCCAATGTAAAGGCGCTGGTTTATGTCAGCGCCTTCGCGCCCGAGGCGGGTGAAACCGTCGCCGGGCTAGCCGGAAAATTCCCGGGAAGTACCCTCGGCCCAACCCTTGCGGCGCCCGTCGCGCTGGCTGATGGCGGCAAGGACTTGTACATCCAGCAGGATAAGTTCCACGACCAATTCGCGGCTGACGTCCCCGCCGCGCAAGCGGCATTGATGGCGGCGACTCAGCGTCCGGTCACTGAAGCGGCGCTGAACGAGCAGTCAGGTGCACCGGCCTGGAAGCATATTCCGTCCTGGTACATCTATGGCGACAAGGACAAGAACATCCCACCGCAGGCCATGGCATTCATGGCCAAGCGAGCCGAGGCCAAAGTGGTGAAAGTCGTTAAAGGGGCTTCCCATGTCGTGATGGTTTCAAATCCGGAGCCGGTAGCCCGACTGATTGAAAAGGCGGCTGCGGCGATGTGATTCCTGCGCTTGCGGCGCCCGACCTGTCCAAGCCTTCGCCTGCCAATCCAGCCCGGGGGCGCAAGCCCCCGGGCCAGTACCGGTCAAGGCATTTCTGGCAGCTCTTGCGGACGCAAATCGAACACCAGCACTTCGGCATCCACGCCGTTGCTCAAGGTCAACGCCTGTTCATCGCGAACCCGCACACCATCACCTTCCTGCAACTGCACGCCGTTGAGTTCGACCTTGCCCCGGGCTACATGCACATAGGCGTAGCGATTGGCGGCGAGCGTGAGGCTGGCGCTTTCCTTGCCGTCGATGAGGCCGGCATAGACCCGGGCATCCTGACGCACCCGCAGCGAACCGTTGGCCCCATCGGGGGAGATGATCAGTTGCAGGCGACCGCGTTTCTTCTGCGTGCTGAAGTGCTCTTGCTGATAACGCGGTTTGGCGCCGCTGACGTCCGGTACGATCCAGATTTGCAGGAAGTGCACCGGCCGGGTCGCCGAGTGATTGTATTCACTGTGAGCCACGCCGCTGCCGGCGCTCATCAATTGCACGTCGCCGGGGCGGATCACCGAACCTGTGCCTAAAGTGTCCTTGTGTTCCAGGGCACCCTCGAGCACATAGGAGAAAATCTCCATGTCCCGGTGTGGGTGTTGGCCAAAGCCTTTGCCGGCTGCCACGCGGTCATCGTTGATCACCAGCAGGTCGGAAAAACCCTGCTCCCGCGGATTGCGGTAGTTGGCAAAGGAAAAGGTATGGAACGACTTCAACCAACCGTGATTGGCCGCACCGCGATCAGAGGCTTTGCGAAGGGTCAGCATGATGAAATCTCCTGTTTGGGACGAGAGTTCGTCCGAGTGAGGAGAAGGTTAATGTTTACCGGTGAGTGCAATAAGTAGATGGAAATTGAAATACTGTCTCGATCAGGTTGACAGTTATGTGAGCGGGTTCATGTATTCTTGTTGTTACAAATGGCCATAATGTTCAGTGCTGACACTACGTTTCCTACTTCTTTGATATCAGTGATTTCCAACCCATGAAAACCGTGGCAATGGTGCTGTTTCCAGACTTTCTCCTGCTTGATATGGCCGGGCCCATGGAGGTGTTTTCCATCGCCAACCGTTATCTGGAGCCGGGTGACCGTTATCAGCTGTCGATGATCGGCACCGAGCACGGCTTGCTGCGAGCTTCCAACGGTGTCAGCGTTCAGGCCGATGTGCATATCGATCAGGCGTGCGAGGGCTATGACCTGTTGTTGGTACCGGGCGGCCCCGGGGCCTACAACGAAAAACATCCACCGTTGCTCGACTGGCTACGGGGCGCCGTCAGTCGGTCGGCCGGTTATGGCTCGATCTGCACGGGGGCGTTCATATTGGGGCATGCCGGTTTGCTGGACGGTTATCGGGTGACGACTCACTGGCATTACACGGAGCGGTTGATTCGAGCCTTCCCCAAGGCGACGGTGAAGACCGATCAGATTTACGTCGAGGATCGCAACCTGATCAGCTCTGGCGGGGTCACCGCTGGCATCGACCTGGCACTGGCGGTGGTCGCTCAGGATCACGGCAAGAAAATCGCCCAGGACGTGGCCAAGGTATTGCTGGTGGTGATGAAACGCCAGGGCGGACAGGCACAGTTCAGCCCATTGATGGCTGCGGTGGCACCCCAGGAAACGCCTGTGACCCGGGTGCAGAACCATGTGCTCGAACACCTTGATGAAGCCTTCAGCGTCGAACGCATGGCCAGCCTGGTGAACATGAGTGCGCGGCATTTCGCCCGGGTGTTTGCCCGGGAAGTGAACATGACACCCATGGAGTTTCTGCAAAGCGCGCGTATCGATTGCGCCAGGAACCTGCTGGAAACCGGTGACTTGCCGCTCAAGACCGTCGCCTACAAGAGCGGCTTCGGCAGTGTGCGGCACATGCGTTTTCTGTTCAGTGAAAAACTGGGGCTGACCCCCGCCCAGTACCGCGAACAGTTCAGTTAGAGTCTTCTTGTCCGTCCTGCGCACCGCAATGGCCGTGACGCTCCCACCATCGCCGTTGTACCGTCACCCATGCCTGCCAAGATACTCGTGGACTCTTGGCAGCGGAGGTGCGGGAGCCTGGGCGAACTCGCGCAACGGATGATGCAGTACCTTGAGCCGGGCCAGGTTTTCAGCACATGAATGTGCATGAACAGACTCAGAGATTTAAATAGCAGTGCGGTGCTGCGGTTCGGCCCGTATGTGTTTCACACTCGTCAACGGCTGATACTGGAAGGTGATCGGCCGCTGCGTATGGGCGGGCGGGCACTGGATATCCTCCAGGTACTGGTCGAGCGCGCGGGCAGTGTGGTCAGCAAGGACGAACTGATTGCCCACGTCTGGCCGACTTCGGTGGTCGAGGAGATCAACCTGCGCGTGCACATCGCTGCGCTACGCCGGACCCTCGGTGACGGCCAGAACGGGCGGTGCTACATCGTTAATATTCCCCAGCGCGGTTATAGCTTCATCGCCCCAGTGCAGTGCGAATCGGACGGGATGCAGGTTTCGATCGAGACTGTTCAGCAGCCCCGGCACAACCTGCCGACACGGATCACGCCAGTGGTCGGCCGAGATTCGATCGTTGGCAGTCTGGTCCGGCAGTTGCCGGTTCGCCGTTTCATGACCTTGGTCGGCCCTGCAGGCATTGGCAAGACCACGGTGGCCTTGCGCGTGGCCGAACTGCTGTTGCAGCACTATCGCGATGGTGTCTGGATCGTTGATCTGGCGGCAATCGATGACCCCGCGCGGCTCGTCGATTGTCTGAGCCAGACCCTTGAACTGGACGTTGGCGTGGATGCACTGGCGCCACGGCATGCATTGCTGGTGCTCGACAATTGCGAGCACGAGCTCGAACGTTGCCGTTCGCTGGTGGAGGGTCTATTGGTTTCGGCACCACGGTTATCGATCCTGGTCACCAGCCGCGAACCGCTGCGGGCGGAGAGGGAAACGGTCCAGCGATTGCCAGCCCTGGCGGTGCCGCCGATGTCGACGCTGCAGAGTGTCAGCGAGGTTATGAGCTACTCGGCGGTGCAACTGTTTGTCAGCTGTGCCCGTGCCCGCCAACAAGGGTTTGCCCTGCGTGAACAGGACCTCAAGGCTGTGCGGGAAATCTGTCGGCGCCTCGACGGCCTGCCCCTGGCGATCGAACTCGCCGCGGCGCAGATCGATGCGCTGGCACTGGTTGGGCTGCGAGCACAACTGGACAACTGTTTTCAACTGCTGACCCAAGGCCGGCGCACTGCCGTGCCACGGCATCAGACGCTCAAGGCCGCGCTGGACTGGAGCTACCAGCGGCTGAGCCCGCTGGAGCAGACCGTGCTGCTGGGGCTGGCGGTGTTCAAAACAGCCTTTACTCTGGACGCAGCCATCGGCGTCATCAGTTGTGCGGTGCTGCGGCCTATCAGTCTGGTGGAGGTGATGGAGCGGCTGGTGCTGAAATCACTGTTGTCGGTTGAACACAGCAATGGCGTGACCCGTTACCGGTTTCTCAACACTACCCGCACTTACGTACTGGAAAAGCTTGGACTGAGCGGACTGCTGCGAGTGTTTGAAATGCGTTATGCCCGCTACAACAGCCAGGCACGCTGGGGTTCAGGACGGCCGGTGTCGTTGCAGCTCGTCGAGCAGACGGCGGACTTTGCTTAGGTCTGGTGTGGCAAAGCCTTCGGTGAAGCGGTTGTAGATTGGCGCCAGCAGGTCATGGGCTTGTTGGAGGCGGCCTTGACGCTGCCAAAGCTCGGCCAGTGAGGTGGCAGTGCGCAGCTCCCACGCCAGAGCACCCTGGGCTTTTGCCACTGCCAGCGCTTTGAGCAGCACGGTCTCGGCTGCACTTTGGCTGTTTTCTGCAAGCAGAGCATCGGCTCCGGCCCGAAGGATTTCCGCCGTGCTCCAACCCGCAGCGCCGTTTTCGGCCCGTGCCAGCAGTGCGTCATCGACGAAGCCGGTATCCAGGGTGACCATGATTTCCTTGATCAGCCCCGCGCCGGGTTGCGGGTTCGAGTGTGCGTTATTGCCATCGATCACCTGCGCATAGTGCTGGGCCCAGTTGTAGAACAGCGGCACCGAATGTTTTTGTGTTTGTTCGAGCAGCAGGCGCAAGAGTTCTCGGGCAGTTCGAGTGTCGCCGTTGTAGTGGGCGATCAGGCAACCGGACAATGCCAGCGTGTAGCAGATGGACGTGCCGTGGTCGATCTGGATCGCAATGTCCAACGCCTGACGGGCAGTGCGCCAGGCCTTTTCGGGAAGGCCCTGCAACCAGAGGATCCGCGCGAGAATAGTCAGGGCGGCGACGCTCTGGTCGTACTGGACGCCAAAGCCGTGGGTGAAGCGATTGAGGTGTCCACTCTGGGTCATGCGCTGAATGACTTGTTCAGCATTCTCCCGTGCCCGTTGCTGATCCCCGGCAAAGTGCAGGGCCAGCACCTGCAAACGGTGTGTACTCAGGGACACAGCGGCGTTGCCTTGCAAACCCAGACGGTCGAATTGCAGGCTCTGCTCCAGGGCCGTTAGATAGTTGCCGCAACTGAGGTTGACCGCCATGTGCCCGGACACGGCCCTGAGCTGACCGACCACGTCGTTGCAGTGTTCAGCCAGGGTTCTGGCGTTCACAAAGGCTTCGACGGTTTCGGCGGTGCCGCCTTGGGTGTGGTAGCAGGAGCTGCCGAGGGCGAGCTTGAGGGCCATTTTCAGGCGAGGGCAGGGCTCGGGCGTCAATTCGAGCAGCGCCAGGGCCTTGCGCACGTACACGCCGTGTTCCTTGAGCAGCGACAGTTCCTGCCAGAGCGGCGTCGAAACCGAAGCCAGTCGGATCGCCACAGCCTGCGGCCCTTGAGCGTTCAAGCCCCAGTCCAGGACCGAGCGGATGTCTTCCAGACTGCGGGCGTAACGCTCGATCCATACATTGGTCTGGATGTGCTCCCAGTCGTTCTGGGCCTGATGCATCAAGGCCAGGCAGCACTCGGCGTGGCGCTCCAGGGTGTCTGGAAAATCATTGGCCTGGTCGAGTTTTTCCAGGGCATAACTGCGGGTGGTGTCGAGCAGGCGGTAGAACACCTGCTCGTCGCCGACCTCCACGTTCAGCAGCGACTTGGCCACCAGTTGCGTGATCGAGCCAAACACCTCGCTGGGCTCGATGTGTTCGCCGGCAATCACCGCAGCCGCCGATTCCAGCGTGAAACCGCCCCGGAACACACCCAGTCGGCGCAGGCAGATTTGTTCGCAGGTACTCAGCAGCTCGAAGCTCCAGTCGAGTGTTGCGCGCAGGGTCTGATGCCGTCCCAGCGTCGTCTGACAGCCCTGTGTGAGCAGACGAAAACTGCCTTGCAGTTGCGTCAGCAATCCACTCAAGCCAAGGCTGTTCACTTGCGCTGCGGCCAGTTCGATCGCCAAAGGAATGCCGTCCAGGCGGCGGCAAATCTCGATCGCCAGAGGCAGCTCGTTATCGGTCAGTTCGAAACTGTCATGACTGGCCATCGCTCGTTCGACGAACAGTTGCACAGCCGAAAAGCTCAAGGCCTGGACGCGGTCCAGTGCGGTGATGGGCGGTGGGCAGTCCAGGGACTCCAGGCGCTGAACGAATTCGCCTTCGACCCGCAGGCTCTCGCGACTGGTGGCCAGAATGTTCACATCGGGCGCGCCACGCAAGATGCTTTCGCTGAGCAACGCAACGGCGTCGATCAGATGCTCGCAGTTGTCGATGACCAGCAGCATTTGCCGCTCGCGCAGGAAGGTCGCGAGACCGGTCATCGGTTCAGTGTCATGCAGCGACAGGTCCAGCAGCGTCGCGAGGTGGGGGACGATCATCGACGGGTCGCTGACCGGGGCCAGGTCCAGCAGGCGAATACCGTCCCGGTAACGACCGATCAGTTGTTCGGCGACGCGCAGTGCCACCGTGGTCTTGCCGATACCACCAGGGCCGACGAGGGTGATGAAGCGTTGGTGTGGCAAGTGCGACACAAGACTGTCGACCAAGGCCTGGCGACCAATCATGCGAGTCCGACGAATGGGCAGGTTATGGCCGCTCTGCTCGTGCCCACYGCTCACGGGACGCTGGTCGAACTGTTGCACCGAGTATGGCGCGACAAAGCTGTAACCACGCTGGGCCACGGTGACGATGTAGCGCTGGCCGGCGTGACCGTCGCCGAGGGCTTTGCGCAGCGCCGCGATGTGCACTCGCAGATTGATGTCTTCGACGACGCTTTTGGGCCAGACCCGCGCGATCAATTGCTGCTTGCTGACCACATTCCCGGCGTGCTCCAGCAGGATCAACAGAATGTCCATGGCACGTCGACCCAGGCGCAGCGGCTGGTCGGCCTCCAGCACCAGACGTTGTCCGGGGTAGACCCGGTAAGGGCCGAAATGCACAGCCTGTTCGGGGGAAAGGGTCAACGGGTCACTCCTGCTTGCGTCCTTCTATCACGCGGTATTCGAGCATGTTCTTCAGATTTTTTCGTCAATGCAACGCAGTGACCGAGCGACTGTCCTGCGTGTGCAGTGTATGCAGCGTTTGCGGCACCGTTCGCAAGCGCTGTATTTACTGGGTGCGGCGGTGGCAAATGGCTGAGTCGCGGCTTTTGGCGCACCGTTGAAAATTAACAACGTTTAACTCGTCCTGCGCCCTGTTTACGCCCAAAAATACACTACTTCCAGTCCATCAACCGAAGGCGCCGGTCTTCGTGCAGCAAAAGGGATGAACACTTCAGGAGGATGCCGGAATGAGCGACGTGGTAGTGGTCTATCACAGCGGCTATGGTCATACGCGGGTTATCGCCGAAGCCGTGGCTCAGGGTGTGGAGCGACACTTGGGCAGTACCTGCCAATTGATTGCGGTCGAGGAAGTGGACGGGCACTGGGACCGCTTGCACCGCGCCGACGCGATCATCTTCGGTGCCCCGACGTACATGGGCAGCGCATCGGCGTCGTTCAAGGCCTTCATGGAGGCCACCGCGTCGTTTTACCTGGCGCAGCCCTGGCGCGACAAGTTGGCTGCCGGGTTCACCAACTCCGGCTGTCTGTGCGGCGACAAGCTCAACACCTTGCTGCAGATGGCCGTGTTCGCCGCTCAGCACTCGATGATCTGGGTCGGCCTCGACCTGCTGCCGGCGCGCTCCAGCGTTGGCATGTTTGACGGGCAATTGAATCGCCTGGGCAGTTCCCTGGGGGCCATGGCCCAGTCGAATGTCGAGCAATCCCCGGACCATGCGCCACCTCCCGAAGATCGCTGCACCGCCGCGCACCTGGGCGAGCGGGTAGCGCGCCTGGCCGAACGAATGAGCCATTCATCGTTTTGATTCACCCCAACACCCCGACCCTTAGTCAAGGAGCAATCACCATGAGTACATTCACCACCCGCGACGGTACCGAGATTTACTACAAGGACTGGGGCACCGGCCAGCCCATCGTCTTCAGCCACGGCTGGCCGTTGAATGCCGACAGCTGGGAATCGCAGATGATCTTCCTGGCGTCCAAGGGCTACCGGGTCATCGCCCATGACCGCCGTGGCCACGGCCGCTCCAGCCAGCCCTGGTCTGGCAATGAAATGGACACCTACGCCGACGACCTCGCGCAGTTGATCGAGTTGCTGGATCTGCAAAACGCGGTGCTGTTCGGTTTCTCCACCGGCGGCGGCGAGGTGGCGCGCTACATCGGTCGACACGGCAGCGGTCGCGTGGCCAAGGCCGGGCTGATTTCCGCGGTGCCGCCGCAGATGCTCAAGACCGAAGCCAATCCGGGCGGCCTGCCGATGGAAGTGTTCGACGGTATGCGTCAGGCGTCCCTGGAGGACCGTTCACAGCTGTACAAAGACATCGCCAGCGGGCCGTTCTTTGGCTTCAACCAGCCTGGGGTCAAGCCCTCTCAGGGGATGATCGACTGGTTCTGGATGCAGGGCATGACCGCCGGTCACAAGAACACCTATGACTGCATCAAGGCGTTCTCCGAAACCGACTTCACCGAAGACCTGAAAAAGTTCGACGTACCGACCCTGGTGGTACATGGCGACGCTGACCAGATCGTGCCGATCGAAGCCGCCGGCATCGCCTCGGCCAAATTGATCAAGGGCTCGAAACTGCTCGTCTACCCTGGCGCGCCCCATGGGCTGACCGACACTCACAAGGATCAGCTCAACGCCGACCTGCTGGCGTTCATCAAGGGCTGATTGGCCCCGATGTCAAGGTGAAGACGCGGCCCGTAGCAGCTGCCGAAGGCTGCGTTCGGCTCGGTTCGCGTTCGGGCGCAGCAGTCGCAACTCATGCAACCACGGTTAACCTGTAACACCACAGCGCCTGATTTTACGACCGCTGCGCGATCGAACGCCGCCTTCGGCAGCTGCTACGGGGAATGTGCGAAGCCAGAATTGCCTTGACTGAGAAGCCGAGCGGTCATACCGCTCGGCTTTTCATTCGGCGTGAATTTGAGTGGTAGGTGAGGAGGTGGCTTACGGCGCGGATCGCATCACCTGACAGCGCCAGGCGAAAGGCGTAACACCTTCGCTGCGGGTGAAAATGTGGCAGAAGTGCGCCTGGTCGCAGAAGCCGCATTCCAGGCTGATTTGCGTCAGGGTCATGTCGGTGTTCTGGATCAGTTGCTTGGCCCGGGCGATGCGCTGGCAACGAATCCAGTCCTGGGGTGACAGGCCCGTGCTGCACTTGAAGGTGCGGGAGAAATGACTGCGCGACATCGCGCAGGCCCGGGCCAGTTCGGTGACTTCCAGGGTTTCGCTGAGGCGCTCGAGGATCAATTGCTTGACCAGGCTTTCCCGCCAGGGGCTGAGGCCGCCAGTGGTGGCTTTTCGCGTTTGCGTGGCTGATGCGCGGGCGGCGTAGTGCTGAACGTGGGCCATGGCAAATGTCCGGGTCGGTGGGAATGCGCTGGCGCACTGCACGGTGGGTCAGCACCATCCCTTTTGGAATAACAGGTTTGCGTAGAAGGCTTGATTGTTGGTCGCAGGGCTTTGGCTTACGAGTTAAACGTTGTTAATTCCTCCGGTTAACAGCGCGCGCAAACCCATGATTGAGTAAAGTCCAAAAGCCTTTGCCAGGCTGGAAAAACACCATGGAACCGTACCTATGAACCGTAACGATCTACGCCGCGTCGATATGAACCTGCTGGTGATTTTCGAGGCTCTGATGTTCGAAAAGAATCTGACCCGGGTCGCCGAAAAACTCTTTATGGGGCAGCCAGCCGTGAGCGCTGCGTTGGGGCGGTTGCGTGATCTGTTCGACGACCCGCTGTTGCTGCGCAACGGTCGCGGCATGGAGCCGACGGCACGGGCGCAGGCGATTCTCAAGGAGCTGCAGCCGGCGATGGACACCATCTCCGGGGCGGTCAGCCGGGCCAGGGAGTTTGATCCGGCTACCCGTTGTGATGTGTTTCGCATTGGTCTGTCGGATGACGCCGAGTTCGGCTTGTTTCCGTCGCTGTTGAGCCATCTGCGGGAGGAGGCGCCGGGGATCATTGTGGTGGTGCGCCGGGCTAACTACCTGCTGATGCCGGCGTTGCTGGCGTCCGGGGAAATTTCGGTCGGAGTCAGTTACACCACCGAACTGCCGGCCAATGCCAAACGCAAGAAACTGCGGGACATCCCCTGCAAAGTGCTGCGCGCAGACAACCGGCCTGGAGCACTGACGCTGGATGAGTACTGTGAGCGGCCCCATGCGATGGTGTCGTTCTCGGGGGATTTGAGCGGCAACATTGATCTTGACCTGGCCAAGGTGGGACGCACCCGGCGGGTGGTGTTGGGGGTGCCGCAGTTCAGTGGGTTGCGGGCGTTGCTCGCCGGGACTGAAATGATCGCTACCGTTCCCGACTACGCCGCCTGCGCGCTGGTCGAAGGCTGTGCCTTGAGGGCCGAAGACCCGCCGTTTCCCATCGATGAGGCACAGTTGTCGATGGCCTGGAGCGGGGTGCACGACAATGATCCGGCGGAGCGATGGTTGCGGTCGCGGATTACTCAGTTCATGTCCGAGCCTCTGAATATTCCAGCTTCATAGCGGAAAAACTTCTGCCAGATTTCGCTTCTGTGGCAAGCAAGCTTGCTGTGGCGAGGGAGCTTGCTCCCGCTGGGGCGCGAAGCGGCCCCAAAACCAACCACCGGGATTCATCAGGTAGAACACATCAACCGGTTCCACGACTGCTGCGCCCGAGCGCAGACCGGCCGGCGCGGGTAACCCCGCTCGCCACAGGAAAATCTCAGGCTCAAGTCCGTTCGCAAAGAGAGCACATACGTTCAATTTTCCCCTGCCTCACGCCGGCATTATCGAATCAAGTCCTGGCGCATCAACGCCGCTGGTTTTCACCTGTGCTTGCGCACAATTCCCGTTTCGCCGGAGCCTTTCGTTATGCCTGATTCCAATCGACTCGACCCTGCAACCACCCACCCGGTGCGCGGCTTCGAAGAAGTCGTGACCCTGGTCGTCAAACACCGGGTCAAGGCCGGTTTTGAAGTGCCCTATGAAGCCTGGCTGCGGCGGATTGTCAGTATTGCCGGGCAGAGCGAGGGGCATTTGGGGGTGGATGTGATTCGCGGCAAGAGCGCCGGCCTCGACATGTTTACCTGCGTGCTGCGTTTTTGCTCTACCGAGGCGATGCAGCGCTGGCTCGAATCGCCGCAACGGCTAGAGTTGGTCAACGAAGCCGAGCCGATGCTGGCGGATGGGGACCAGACCGAGGTCAACCCGGTCAAGGAGTTCTGGTTCGCGCCACAGGAGGATGCCGGTTCGCCACCGCCGCGCTGGAAACAGGCCGTGGTGACGCTGCTGGTGATCCTGCCGCATACCTTGCTGGTGCCGCTGATCTGGGGCCCGCTGCTCAAGCTCAACGCCTTTCTGTCCAATTACGTGGTTGCTACTTTTCTGATCACCGTGACCATTGTGGTTTCGGTGGTGTACCTGTTCATGCCCAGGGCGACGCGTCTGTTCGCGCCGTGGCTGAAAGCCGGACAACCTCATCCCACTCTGCCTGAGGAAAACCAATGAACGCCGATCTGATTCTATTCAATGGCCAGTTTCATACCGTTGACCGTGAAAAACCCCTCGCCAGTGCGGTCGCGATCAGCAATGGTCGCTTCGTCACGGTGGGTACCGATGCCGAGGCCATGGCCCTGCGCGGTTCGGGCACCCAGGTCATTGACCTCAAGGGCCGCTGCGTCATCCCTGGGCTCAATGACTCGCACCTGCACCTGATTCGGGGTGGCTTGAACTACAACCTCGAACTGCGCTGGGAAGGCGTGCCGTCGCTGGCCGATGCCCTGCGCATGCTCAAGGACCAGGCCGATCGCACGCCGACGCCGCAATGGGTGCGGGTGGTTGGTGGCTGGAACGAATTCCAGTTTGCCGAAAAGCGCATGCCGACGATTGAAGAACTCAACCAGGCTGCGCCGGATACACCGGTGTTCGTTTTGCACTTGTACGACCGCGCCTTGCTCAACCGCGCAGCGCTCAAGGTTGTCGGTTACACGCGCAACACGCCAAACCCACCGGGTGGCGAGATTGTGCGCGACGCCAACGGCGAGCCGACTGGCATGTTGGTGGCCCGTCCGAACGCGATGATTCTTTACTCGACCTTGGCCAAAGGGCCGAAGTTGCCGCTGGACTATCAGGTCAACTCGACCCGTCAGTTCATGCGTGAACTCAATCGCCTGGGCCTGACCAGCGCCATCGATGCCGGTGGTGGTTTCCAGAATTACCCGGACGATTACGCCGTGATCGAGCAGTTGGCCAAGGACCAGCAACTGACGATTCGCATTGCTTATAACCTGTTTACCCAGAAGCCCAAGGAAGAGCTGACTGACTTCAAGAACTGGACCAGTAGCGTCACCCTGCATCAGGGCGACGATTACCTGCGGCACAACGGCGCCGGTGAAATGCTGGTGTTTTCGGCGGCGGATTTCGAGGACTTCCTCGAACCGCGTCCGGACCTGCCGCAGACCATGGAACAGGAACTGGAACCGGTGGTTCGCCACTTGGTCGAGCAACGCTGGCCGTTCCGCCTGCACGCCACCTACAACGAATCCATCAGCCGCATGCTCGATGTGTTCGAGAAGGTCAATCGCGACATTCCGTTCAACGGTTTGCCGTGGTTCTTCGACCACGCCGAAACCATCACCCCGCAGAACATCGAGCGGGTGAAGGCGCTGGGTGGCGGCATTGCGATTCAGGACCGCATGGCCTTCCAGGGCGAATACTTCGTCGACCGTTACGGCAGCAAAGCCGCCGAGCACACGCCGCCGATCAAACGCATGCTCGCCGAGGGCGTGCCGGTCGGTGCGGGCACCGACGCCACACGCGTTTCCAGCTACAACCCGTGGACCTCGCTGTACTGGATGGTCAGCGGCCGCACCGTCGGTGGTCTGGCGTTGTACGAGGAAGGCTTGCCGCGCACCACTGCGCTGGAGCTGTTCACCCACGGCAGCGCCTGGTTCTCGTCCGAACAGGGCAAGAAGGGCCAGATCAAGGTCGGGCAACTGGCGGACCTGGCAGCGTTGAGCGCGGACTTCTTCAGCGTCGAGGAAGAAGCGATCAAGTGGATCGAGTCGGTACTGACGGTGGTCGGCGGCAAGGTGGTGTACGCCGCCGGCGACTTCGAAAAGCTCGGTCCGGCCAGCGTGCCGGTACTGCCGGACTGGTCGCCGGTGATGAAAGTCCCCGGCCACTGGCGCCCGAATTCGCCGATGCAGGCTCAGGTCCACCATTGCAGCGGCCCGTGCGCGGTGCATACGCACAGCCATGAAAAGGCGCGCCAGTCGAATGCGCCGGTCAGCGATTTCGCCGGTTTCTGGGGCGCGTTCGGCTGTTCCTGCTTCGCCTTCTGATTCCGAAACAAAGCGCCGGTCTTGGTGACCGGCGCTCCCCCGCAACAACCATCCACCGAGGAGTTTCACATGAGCAACGTTCCTTACTCGCGTCTGAACAAAGACGATGCCGTTGTGCTGTTGGTCGACCACCAGACCGGCCTGATCTCACTGGTGCAGGATTTCAGCCCGAACGAGTTCAAGAACAACGTCCTGGCGCTGGGCGACATCGCCAAGTTCTTCAACCTGCCGACCATCCTTACCACCAGTTTCGACAGCGGCCCGAACGGCCCGATCGTGCCGGAACTCAAAGAGCAATTCCCGGACGCGCCGTTCATTGCCCGCCCTGGCCAGATCAATGCCTGGGACAACGCAGACTTCGTCAAAGCCATCAAGGCCACCGGCCGCAAGCAACTGATCATCGCCGGTGTGGTGACTGACGTGTGCGTGGCGTTCCCGACCCTGTCGGCGCTTGCTGAAGGTTTTGAAGTGTTTGTGGTCACAGATGCCTCCGGCACCTTCAACACCACTGTGCAACAAGCGGCGTGGGCGCGGATGTCGGCCGCCGGTGCGCATCTGATGAACTGGTTCGCGGTGGCCTGCGAGCTGCAAGTCGACTGGCGCAATGACATGGAAGGTCTGGCGAATCTGCTGTCGCAGCGTCTGCCGAACTATCGCAATCTGATCAATAGCTATACCAAGTTCACTGCCAAGTAATCTGCTGAAAAAAAATGCCCGCCGATGTGCGGGCATTTTTCTGCTCAACGTTTTTGCAACCACCCCAGAAATCCAGCTTTCCTGACCGGCACAGGCTTGGCCATCAACGCCAGCCGACTGTTCTGTTGCCGGACCGCTTGCAACTTGTTCAACGCCTGGCCCACTTCGTTGCGCTGCTCCATGCACTGGCGGGTCAGGTTCTTGTCGAGACGGTAGATGATGGAGGATGTCAGCGCGGTGAACGTTGCCTGGGACGGTGTATCGGCAAGGATGCTCTGTTCGCCCATGACTTCGCTCGGCCCCATGCGACCTGCCTCGGCCAGGCCATCGCCGTCGGACACGCTGGCGCTGACGACACCGGTGGCAATCACAAACAGGCTGTCCGGCACTTCGTCCAGATCCAGCACCACCTGGCCTGCGGTGTACTGCTGCGGCACCATCGATTCGGCGAGGCGGTCACGTTCCTCATGGCTAAGCGAGCGGAAAATCTTCACTTCATCGAGCAGCGCGCGGGCGCGGCTCGAGGGTTCGATCACACCGTCCGGATGCCGCGAGATGCCCGCCGCTTCAAGGTGCCGATGGGCGAGGTCGAACAGTTGATTGCGCACATCGCCTTTCTTGCCCAATTCGGCGATGAAACCGCTGGCCACGTATTCGGACATTTCTTCACCGGCTTCTTTGAGCAGCGCTTTCGGCGCCGGATCGAGCAACAGACTGCTGCTGCCTTGCAGAGTCCGCTCGAGGGCATCGAGCACCCGGCGCGGACGGACGTGGTTCGGCAGCTTGATGCTGATCGACACGCCGTGCAGGTTGGTCGGGCGGCTGAGGTTGACGATCTTGGCCTTGGCCGCCACCGAGTTCGGCACCACGGCCAGGGTGCCAGCGCTGGTCAGCAGATGGGTGGCGCGCCAGTCGATATCGAGCACCTTGCCTTCGACGCCGTCGATCATCACGAAATCGTCCACCTGATAGGGCTTGGTGGTGTTGAGCACGATGCCGGAGAACACGTCGCTCAACGTACTCTGCAACGCCAGACCGACCACGATGGCAACCACCCCGGAGGTCGCGAGCAGGCCTTTGACCGGCAGCTCCAGCACATACCCGGCGGCAGCGACAATAGCGGCCAGGAACACCAGTGCACCGATCACGTCCTGCAACAACCGACCGCTGTGACCGATGCGGCGCATCAGGGCCAGGCCGATCACTTCGGTCAGCACCCGCGCGGCGTACAGCCACCAGAGAATCCCCAGTGCCGTGGCGCCCAGTTGCGCAACCCGGTCATCGGCGAACAACGGCGCCTGCAACGGGCTGACGCCGGCGTTGATGACCAGCGCACTGAACGCCAGAAACAACCCCAGACGCACGCCGACCCGCAAGGCGCGGTGCTTGAACGGGGCGAGGTGCCAGAGCAGAGCGTCGAGTACCAGAAGCAGGGCGCTCCAGGACAGCAGGTGGGCAAACATGAAAGTCATGGCATAGCTCCGCCGGAAAAGAGTGAGTGGCTCGCACCGGATTGTGTGGGAGCGAGCCTGCTCGCGATGGCGGTCTATCAGTCAACAGTGCAGCGGCTGACAGGACGCCATCGCGAGCAGGCTCGCTCCCACATAAAAGCCCTTCGCCCCACATCGCTGTGGGGGAAGGGCCCTGGCTTAGTTCAGATGGGTCTTGAGCTCAGCCGCCGCTTGTCGCACGGCTGCCTTCACTTCCGGAATCTGACTCAGCGGATTGAGCAGGCCGAAGTCATGGATCATCCCGTTGTAGCGCACCGAGGTCACCGGCACGCCGGCCGCATCGAGGTGGCGGGCGTAACCTTCACCTTCGTCACGCAGCACGTCGAATTCGGCGGTCTGCACCAGCGCGGCAGGCAGGCCCTTGAGCTGTTCGGCGCTGGCATTCAATGGCGAGGCATGGATCTGCGCACGTTCGGCCGGGCTGGTGGTGTAGTTGTCCCAGAACCACTGCATCATGCCTTTGGTCAGGAAGTGGCCTTCGGCAAACTGCTGGTACGAGCCGTTATCGAACCCGGCGTTGGTCACCGGCCACATCAGCAACTGGAAGCGCAGGGCCGGGGTGTTCTGTTCCTTGGCCATCAACGCCACCACCGCCGCCATGTTGCCGCCGACGCTGTTGCCGGCGACCGCCAGACGTTTGCCGTCGACACCGATGTCCTTGCCGTGCTCGGCCACCCATTTCGTGGCGGCGTAGGCCTGGTTGATCGCGGTCGGGTAGTGCGCTTCCGGCGATGGGGTGTAATCGACGTACACGGCAACGGCCCCGGAGCCCACCACCAGATCACGAATCAAGCGTTGGTGGGTCGGGAAGTCGCCCAGCACCCAACCGCCACCGTGGAAGAACATGAACACCGGCAACTCGCCCTTGGCCCCGGCTGGGCGCACCACTTTCAGGTTGATCATCTGGCCGTCGACCTTGATCGCCTTGTCGCTGACTTCAACACCGGACAGATTGACTTTCACCGAGGCCTGGGCACCGGTCAGCACCGCGCGGGCGTCTGTCGGGCTCAGTTGTTCCAGCGGTTTGCCACCGCCGGCGGCGAGGGCATCGAGGAAGGCTTGGGTGTTGTGTTCGACACCGGGGCTGCCGGCGGCGAAAGCGTTGCCGATGGACAGGGCGAGGAGGGAAGCGGTGAGGGTTTTCTTGAGGCTCATGGTCAATTCCTTTTTCAATCGTTTGAGTTTTTTATGCCTTGGGATCGGGCTGCTGTGGCGCTGGGGTTCAGGCCTCAGCAACACCGTGAGCACAGATTAATGAGGTGCCTGAAAGTGAAAAAGCGGCTATAAAGCGTTTAACTGTCAACCAGGGAGTGACAATGAACCCGTTCGAAGACATGCGTATTTTTTGCCAGGTCATGGACTCCGGCAGCTTCACGGCGGCGGCCGATCAGTTGGGCCTGTCCAAGCAATTCGTCAGCCGCCGGCTGATGCAATTGGAGGAGCGCCTCGGCGTGCGCCTGCTCAACCGCTCGACCCGGCGGCTGGACGTCACGCCCTTGGGGCAGAGTTATTACGAGTCAGCCTTGCGCCTGCTCAGCGAAGTCGAACACGTGGAGCAGGGCATCGCCGGGCAGACCGCCGAGCCACGCGGCACCATCCGCTTGAGCGCGCCGCTGTCGTTCGCGGTGGCGCACTTGGGGTGCCTGCTGCCGGTGTTTCTGCAGCGCTATCGCGACGTCACGGTGGACGTGGACTTGAGCGACCGCCCTGTGGATTTGCTCAGTGAAGGCTACGACCTGGCATTGCGCATCGGCGTGCTGGAAGACTCGACGCTGATCGCCCGACGCCTCGCTTCCATCCAGCGGGTGTACTGCGCGAGCCCGGCCTACCTGGCCGAGCGCGGCACGCCGGTTCATCCCGAAGATTTGCACAGCCATGACTGCCTGCCTTACGGCCACGGTCGCCAGGTGCAATGGCGGTTCGAAGGACAGGGCAAACCATTGACCGTGAACGTCACCGGAAGGATGCGGGTCAACAACGGAGAATTGCTCAAGGACGCGGCCATCGCCGGCATGGGCATTACTTATTTGCCGACCTTCATTGTCGGCTCGGCCTTGAAGGACGGGCGCCTGGTGCCGGTGCTGGACAACTTCCGCCCCGAGCCGTTGACGTTATCGGCGGTCTATCCGCAGCATCGCCAGGGCTCGCGACCGGTGCAGGCGCTGATCGAATTCTTGCGTGAACGGCTGGATCGGACCGAGGACGCCTGAGGCGCTGGGCGTAAAAAGAAATTTTATCAGCATGATTTTTCCAGATTCGCACATCCATACAATCGCTCTGCTACAGCGAAGCCGAACATAGCCCCTCTCAAACTTATCCGGAGAAGTGTTATGGCAACCGCAAAAGCAGCACCAGGTAAAGGTCTGATCAATCCGAGCAACCACGCTCTGATCCTGATCGACTTTCAGTCGCAGATGTCATTTGCGACCAAATCCATCGACGCTGTTTCACTCCGCAATAACGCTGCACTGATCTCCAAGGCAGCGAAGGAGTTTGGCGTTCCGGCCATTCTTACCACCGTCGCCGAAAAAAGCTTTTCGGGCCCGATGTTTGAAGAAATCACCTCGGTTTTTGCCGGTCAGGAACTGATTGACCGCACCAGCATGAACACCTGGGAAGACGAGCGCATAGCCGTCGCCGTGAATAAGATCGGTCGCGACCGTATTGTTCTTGCCGGTCTCTGGACTTCGGTCTGCATTGTCGGCCCTGCAATCTCGGCGCTTGAACAAGGCTTCGAGGTCTACATCATTTGCGATGCATGCGGTGACGTTTCGGATGAGGCTCATGAGCGCGCTATCGAGCGCATGATTCAAGCCGGTGCGCGTCCAATGACCTCACTCCAGTACCTGCTGGAACTGCAACGTGACTGGGCTCGCAGCGACACCTATAACGAGACGGTGAAAACCTCTATCGCTCACGGCGGTGCTTATGGTCTTGGTTTGATTTATGCCAAAACCATGTTTAACGCATCGGAAGGTCACTGATCTGAATTGCGCCTCTTCCTTGATAGGGGAAGAGGCGCACTCAGGCGAGCGGTGGGGAGCAATGGAACATGTCCACATCTGATATGAATACGACGACTGCAGCGGATGCAGCGCTGTTTTGGCTACGCATCACCGGTGTACTGATGCTGTTGCTGGTGCATGGATTGCCCAAGCTTTTCAATTTTGAGCACGAACTGACGTTGATCGAAGACCCGTTTGGCATGGGGGCTCGGTTGACCTTGTCGCTGGCCATTTTCGCGGAAGTGTTTTGTCCGATATTCATCGCAGCCGGACTTCTGACGCGCCTTGCGACACTGCCTGTGCTCTTTTTGCTGGTTGTCTCGGTTCTCTGGGTTCATCCCGAGTGGAGCCTGGCCGAGGGCCAGTTCGCCTGGCTGCTGCTGATCATCTTCTCGACGATTCTTGTTGGCGGGTCTGGAAAATTGGCAGTGGGTACGAGTCTGTCGCATCGCTGGCCACTCCTGAGCAAACTGTAAGGAGAGACGGGTGAGTACGATGACCAATGAGCAGCCACCGACAACGTCGGCCTGGCAGCCGCTTCGTCATGGATTGTTTCGCAGTCTGTGGCTTGCCAGCATTGCATCCAGCATCGGGACGTGGATGCATGAAGTGGGTGCTGGCTGGCTGATGACCTCCTTGTCGGCCAGTCCTTTCATGGTGTCTCTGGTGCAGGTAGCGGGTGCCGCTCCCATGTTCCTTCTCGCGCTACCCGCTGGTGCGCTGGCCGACATCATCGACAAACGACGTTACCTGTTGGCTGTCCAGACAGGGATGGCCGTCATTGCGCTTGCGCTCGCCTTGATCACCTTTGCGAACCTGATGAGCGCGACGCTTTTACTCCTCTTTACGCTGGCCATGGGGATTGGAACAGCACTGACCATGCCCGCATGGTCGGCGTTGACACCCGAGTTGGTTCCCGCGAACGATCTGCCCGCCGCGATATCGCTTAGCAGCGTGGGGGTCAACGTTGCCCGAGCACTCGGACCGGCCATCGCTGGCATCATCATCAGCCTGGTAGGGCCATGGGCGACATTTGCCGTCAACGCCCTGTCTTTCTTTGGCGTTATCGCCGTGCTCGCCTTGTGGCGTCGTACGCCACAACCGTCCGTATTACCGGCAGAACGGCTGTTTGGCGCTATCCGTGTGGGTTGGCGCCATGCCCGTAGTTCACGCGAACTGCAGCGAGTCATGGTGCGTGCCCTGGCGTTCTTTCTGGGCGCAAGCGCCGGCATGTCGTTGCTTCCACTGATTGTGCGAGGTGAGTTGAAGGGCAGCGCTGAGCAATTCGGGGTCTTGCTCGGTTGCGTCGGGATCGGCGCGGTCGCGGGCGCAATGTTTCTGCCCCTGATTCGTCGTCATATTGCGGTCAATCTGCTGGTGGCATCGGCCAGCCTTATCTATGCGGCAGTCTTGCTGGCGTTGGCATGGGTTCGGGATTTCTATCTGCTTATCCCGGTGATGCTCATCAGTGGTGCTGCCTGGATCGCGGTATTGTCCAGCCTTCAGGTGTCTGCGCAAACCTCGGTACCGGCGTGGGTCAGGGCCAGGGCGTTGGCGGTCTACATCCTGACGTTCTTTGGCAGCATGGCCATCGGCGGTGTGGTGTGGGGGCTGATCGCCAGTTGGCAGTCGATCTCGCTATCGCTGAGTTTTGCTGCCGTCATCATGGTGGCGGGAGTCGCGGTGGGCTGGAGGGTCAAACTGCCCGCGCTGAGCGCAGAAGACCTGGCCCCTTCGCTGCATTGGCCTCAACCGCTGCTGAGTGTCGACGCTGATGGTGAACGTGGGCCAGTCATGATCACGGTCGAGTACGAGATTGACACGGCGGATGCCGATGCCTTCAAAGAGGCCATGGAAGAAGTGCGCAGAATGCGCCAGCGCAATGGTTCTTTTTCCTGGCAATTGATGCAGGACACCGAAAATCCGCAACTGTGGATAGAGCTGTTTTTTGACGAGTCCTGGCACGATCATCTACGCCATCACAGTCGAGTCACTCGCGCCGAGTTGAAAATCGAATCAGCCGCCCGGCGCTTTCAAATCGCTGGAAAGCCTCTACGTATTCGGCACCTGCTCAAAGGCTGACGGGTTAGTCCTGCGCAGATGCAGTCTTGACCAACGGCAGCGGTGCGATCGCCCAGGATCGTCGCCTGCTGCCGCGCCTGCGCAGATTGCTGCACACACACACACACATCCCATAGGCACCGCCGAAGGCTGCAATCCTTCGGCGGCAACGCCTGATCGACCGGCCTTTTCATCCCATGGAAGCGGCTAACCCCTACCCAAGTAGCATTCGTGGCGCCCGGCAGGCTTCGTACACTCAGGCCTTATATTGCGCGCCGGCAGGAGGCGAAGATGCAGCAGGCCCAGAATGAGGGTGTCGTCAGTGCAATGTCCCAGGCGACCGATGCCCGGCTGGTGGCCCAGGAACTGGCGCGGCAGCTGTTGCATCCGCACTTGGGCTTCGTGCTGTTTTTCTGTTCTGCCGAATACGATTTGCAGGCTCTGGGCACAGCCCTGGAGCAGAGTTTCGGCGGTATCCGCCTGGTGGGTTGCACCAGCGCCGGCGAAATCACGCCCCTTGGCTATGGCCGCAATTGCGTGACGGCGGTCGGTTTCGATCATCGGCACTTTTCCATCGCCACCGAACGGATCGACGAAATGGAGCGCTTCAGCCTGATCGACGCCCAACGGATGGTCGAGCGGCTGGTCAGCGACTGTCGCAGCAACACCCTGGCACCGATCAAGGGCAACAGCTTTGCCCTGACCCTGCTCGATGGCCTGTCCAGTCGTGAGGAGATGGTCCTGGCTGCTTTGAGCGCGGCACTGGGGGACATTCCGCATTTCGGTGGCTCAGCCGGTGACGACAATTACCTGACCCACACTCACGTCTATTTCGATGGTGAATTCCACTGCGGCGCGGCGGTGGTGGTGCTGGTCAACACCTGGCTGGATTTCGAAGTGTTCACCACCCATCACATCCTGCCCCGCGAAGAGAAACTGGTGGTGACGGGTGCTGACAGTGCCCAGCGTCGGGTCTTCGAGCTTAACGCCGAGCCCGCCGCCGAAGAGTACGCGCGCCACATCGGTGTGCCGGTGGCCGAGCTCGATCACCGGGTATTCGCCGCCCACCCGCTGGCGGTGCGGATCCACGACCAGTATTACGTCCGGGCGATCCAGCAGGTTCATCCAGACCTGAGCCTGAGTTTTTATTGTGCGGTGGAGAACGGCATCGTGCTGACCGCCATGACCCCTGGGCCCATGCTGCCGAATCTGCAACATTTGTTCGACGGTTTGCAGGCGCGTCTCGGCGAGTTGCTGCTGACCATCGGTTGCGATTGTTTTCTCCGGCGCCTGGAGCTGGAAGACGGTGATGGCCTGGAACAGATCGGCGCGTTCTTGCGCGAGCAGCGGGTGATGGGTTTCAACACCTATGGAGAACAGTTCAATGGCATGCACATCAACCAAACCTTCACCGGAGTTGCCATTGCCCGGAACCGAACCCCTGTCAGCCGTTGAACTGCAGCAGCAGGTCGCCCGACTGCAGCATGAAAACCGCAAGTTACAGCGCATCAATGACGCGCTGATCGAGCGGATCGAGTCCGGGGTGACGCGGGGCAACGACCCTTACTCGGCGTTTCAGCATTCGGTGGTACTGGCCGAACAGGTCCGCGAGCGCACCGATGCATTGAACCAGGCGATGGCCGAACTCAAGGCCGGCAATCACTTGCTCAGCGAAGCCCGGTTGCGGGCCGAAACCGCTCACCGGTATCTGATTGACGCGATCGAGAGCATCTCCGATGCCTTCGTGCTGTTCGACGAAGAGCAGCGCATTGTGCTGTTCAACAGCCGGTTCAAGGCATTCTGGGCCAACAGCAAGGTGCGGATTATCGCTGGCATGCGGCTGGCCGAGGTCAAGCGACTGATGACCGCCACCGGGCTGTTCAACGAAGAACCGCGAGGCCATGCCGACGAGCAACTGCTCTATCGGCTGCAGAGCGGTTGTTGGCTGCAAGTCAGCGAACGCTCCACCCGGGAAGGTGGGCGGGTGATGCTGTTTACCGACATCACCGAGGTCAAGCTCAGCGAAACCGTGCGCCGCGAACAGGCTGTCGCGCAAAAATCCCGTCTGTTGCAGCGAGCGGTGGACAACCTGTCCCAAGGGGTGGCCATGGTCAGCGCCGAGGGCATCCTGGAGTTGTGGAACCGGCGCTTCCTCGAACTCAGCGGCCTGGCGCCGGTGGCGGCTCACCGGCCCTTTGCCGAGGTGATCGGCGACAGTGAGTTGCGCCTGCTGACCCCGGACAGTCGCGACGATAACGGGAGGATCATCCACGAGTGTGAGCAGCGCCTCTACGACGGACGGGTACTGGAAATCCGCACCCATCCGCTGCCCACCGGTGGCTTCGTCAACACCTTCACCGACATCACTGAACGCTATCAGCATGCCGAAGCACTCAGTGAGAGCGAGCGCTGGATTCGCCTGATCACCGACCATGTGCCGGCGCTGATCGCCTATCTGAATGCCGACCTGGTCTACGAGTTCACCAACAAGGTCTATGAAGAATGGTACTGCTGGCCACGGGGTGTGATGCTCGGCCAGAGTCTGCGCGAGGTGCACAGCGAACAGCACTATCAGCGGCTGGAGAGCTATGTGGCGCGAGCCTTGGCGGGTGAGAGCGTGACCTTTGAAGTGGCCGAAACCAACATCAATAATCAGGAGCGCTACATGCTGCGCTCCTATGTCCCGAACCGCCTGGCCAGTGGTGAGGTGGTGGGGATTTTTGTGCTGATCCGCGACATCACCGAGCGTCGCAGAACGGCGCAGGCGCTGCACCAGGCCTACCAGAACCTGGAGCTGCGGGTGCGTGAACGCACGGCCGAACTGACCACCCTGAATGACCAGTTGCTGCGCGAGATCGACGAACGCAGCCGGGTCGAATCGCGCTTGCGCGAGGCCAAGCTGGAGGCCGAACAGGCCAACCTGTCGAAAACCAAATTCCTCGCTGCCGTCAGTCATGACCTGCTGCAACCGTTGAACGCGGCGCGGCTGTTTACCAGTGCGTTGCTCGAACGCCGCGAGCCGGTAGCCAATGCGACACTGGTGCGCAATGTCAGCAATTCCCTGGAGGACGTGGAGAATCTGCTGGGCACACTGGTGGATATTTCCAAGCTCGATGCCGGGGTGATCAAGGCCGATATCGCGCCGTTCGCCCTCAGCGAACTGATGGACAACCTGGCCACCGAATATGCCCAGGTGGCGCGCAGCGAAGGGCTTGAGTTGCACTTCGTGGCCTGCTCGGCGCTGGTGCGCAGCGACATCCAGCTATTGGCGCGGATCCTGCGCAACCTGTTGAGCAATGCGATTCGCTACACCCCCGGCGGCCGGGTAGTGCTGGGCTGCCGACGGCATCGCCGACACCTGTCGATCGAAGTCTGGGACAGCGGCATCGGGATCGCCGAGGAGCGTCTGGAAGAGATTTTCCAGGAATTCAAACGCGGTGATGTGCAGCGCCCGAACCAGGACCGCGGGTTGGGCCTGGGCTTGGCTATCGTCGAGAAGATATCCGGCATTCTCGGCCATCGGATTCGGGTACGCTCGTGGCCGGGCAAGGGCTCGATGTTTGCCGTCGAAGTCCCTCTCAGCGCCACCGCGCCCAAGGCTCAGCCGAGCCCGGTGATCAGCGAGCCGATGCTCGAACACCTGCGCGGTGCGCGGGTGTGGGTGCTGGACAACGATGCTGCGATTTGCGCCGGCATGCGGACCTTGCTCGAAGGCTGGGGCTGCCTGGTGGTCACGGCATTATCGGAAGAGGACCTGGCACGTCAGGTGGACAATTACCATGCCGAAGCCGACCTGCTGATTGCCGACTATCACCTGGATAACGACTGCAACGGTGTCGATGCCGTGGCGCGGATCAATGCGCGTCGGGCCCTGCCGATACCGGCGATGATGATCACTGCCAACTACAGCAACGAACTCAAGCAACAGATCCGCGAGCGGGGCCACACCTTGATGCACAAGCCGGTGCGGCCGATGAAACTCAAGACTGCGATGAGCCATCTGCTCGGACAGCCTTGAGGCGCGAGCGAAGCGTAAAAGATCGCAGCCTGCGATCTTTCGCTCTCGCGCCAGAAGAACCTAGCGCCGCAGATAAGCGCCGAAGTCGATATCCCCGGCACTGAGGATCGCTTGCACCCGGTTGTGCACGTTGAGCTTGCGCAGGATTGCCGAGACGTGGGCCTTGACCGTGGTTTCGGCGATGTCCAGGGTGTAGGCGATCTGCTTGTTCGATTCACCCTTGGTCATGCGTTCGAGCACCAGCAGTTGCTTGCGGGTCAGGGCCTGGAGCAATTCGGGAGGAAAGCTCGGGGTTTCGCTCATGCGTCGAGTGAAGGCGCTTTTTTGCGTGCGAATGATGTCCGGTGGCAGGTAGACGTTGCCGTTGAGGATCTGCTCGATTGCCTCGGTCATTTGCGAGCGTGGCGAAGACTTGGTGATAAAGCCCACGGCGCCATAGGTGATGGCTTGAAGCACCACCTGTTTGTCCTGCTCGGCAGAGACGATCACCACCGGAATGGTCGGCGCCTCGTTGCGCAGATTGATCAGGCCATTGAGGCCGTGCATGCCGGGCATGTTCAAATCCAGCAGGATCAGGTCCAGGTCGTCGTGCTGCCGGGTCAGCGTCAGGGCGCTGTCGAGGTCGGCGGTCTCCATCACCTCGCTGCCCGGAAAGCCGTCGCTGATAACGTTGTGAATGGCTTCGCGAAACAGCGGGTGATCGTCGGCAATCAGAATTTTATACATGGCCTTTCACCTCGTTATTGTGATTAGGGTGGGGCAAGGGTTCTCAGGCTATGGCGTCAGGGAAAGGCGCTGCCGGCGACGCAAGGCACTCGGCACAGGCTCTCATCCTGTTTGTCATGGACCCATTACATGCCAGGGACGGTGCTTTGTGAATGCGACCATAGATAAGAAAACCAGTACTAAAGTAGGAGACGGGTTATCCGGCCTTGCGTAGCGCTGCGTGCTGGGGATTGAAGGTCAGCACCGCAAGCGCGCTGAACAGCAGGGTCAGCCCCAGGCACACCGCCAATGCCAGCAGATTGAGGCGTTCGTACAGGGCAAAACGCACCAGCTCCACCGCGTGGGTAAATGGGTTCAGGGCACAGAGCCAGTATAACCACTGACTGGCCTCGAGCATCTTCCACAACGGGTACAGGGCCGATGACAGGAAAAACAGCGGGAAGATCACGAAATTCATCACCCCGGCAAAGTTCTCCAACTGGCGAATCGCGTTGGACAGCAGCAGCCCCAAGGCACTGAGCATCAGGGCCACCAGCAGCAACACCGGTAACGCCAGCAGCAGTCCCGCCGCCGGTGGTTGCACGCCGTACAGCCAGGCGATGGCGAGGAAAGCATAAACCTGCAACAGGGAAATCAACGAGGTGGCCACTAGTTTGCTGCCCAGCAGAAAGGCTCGCGGCAGAGGGCTGGTCAGCAGCACTCGCATGCTGCCCATCTCCCGGTCGTAGACCATCGACAGCGAGCCCTGCATGCCATTGAACAGCAGGATCATGCAGGCCAGGCCGGGGATGATGTACACCTCATAGGGAATGTAGGTGTCGTAGGGTTCGATAATCGCGATACCCAGGGCGGCGCGAAAACCTGCGGCGAACACCAGCAGCCACAGTAGCGGGCGCACCAGGGCGCTGAGAAAACGCGTGCGCTGCAACACGAAGCGCAGCCATTCGCGCAACACGATACCGCTGAAACACCGCCAGTATGCGTTCATCGGGTGCTGACTCCGGTAGTGGCCGCAAGGCCGGGTGAAGGGGTGAGGCGGGCGAAAGCGGTATCAAGGTCGCCGCCGTGCTCCCGGCTCAGCGCGTCCGCCTGTCCGCTGGCGACCAGCCGGCCCTGATGGAGGATCAGCAGGTCATCGTCGGGATGCACTTCGTCCAGCAGGTGGGTGGTCCAGAGCGCACTGATCTGTTGCTCGTGACACAGCGTGCGAATGTGCCGATTGAGCGCCAGACGGCTGGCCGGGTCGAGGCCGGCACTGGCTTCATCCAGTAGCAGCAAGCGCGGTTCGTGGAGCAGGGCGCGGGCAATTTCCACCCGCCGGCGATGCCCGCCATTGAGTTCACGAACCCGTTCGTGCCGCCGCTCGGTCAGGCTTTGGCGCGCCAGTTCGGCATCGACCCGCCGCTGGCTCTGGCCGCGCGACAAGCCCTGCAACGCGGCGTGATAGCGCAGGTTCTGTTCAATGCTCAGGTCCAGGTCTAGAGTGCTTTGCTGGAACACCACCCCCAATTGACGCAAGGCCGGGCGCGCGGCGTTGCGCAAGGAGCAACCGCCGACTCGAATATCCCCGCGTTGCAGGTCATAGAGCCGGGTGAGCAGGGCGATCAGCGTTGACTTGCCCGCGCCGTTGGGCCCCAGCAATGCCGCGAAACGCCCCGGTGCCAGGCTGAAACTGACCTGTTTCAGCGCTTCGCGCGGGCCGTAGGCGAAGCTCACGTCGCAGACATCAAGGGCGTTCATGGCGTGACCACCACGCCCCATGGGTAGCGTCCGACCTTCACCGATTTGATGACCTTGAGGCTGTTGACATCGATCACCGATACATCGCCGCTGACCCCGTTGGTGGCCAGCAACTGGCTCTGGTCCGGGGTAAACGACATCTGCCAGACACGTCGCCCGACCAACAGGTAGTCGAGGATTTCGAAGGTTTTCGCATCGATGACCGCCACATGGTTGGCCGGACCCAGTGCGACGAAGGCGTACTTGCCGTCGGCGCTGAGCTTGACGCCCACCGGCTGTACTTTGTCCGGGTGCACGCCCTTGATCTGGAACTTCAGGGTCTTGAGGATCTTGCGGGTCGCCACGTCGAGAATGGTCACCGTGCCGCCGATCTCGGCGGAAGCCCAGAGTTGCGAGCCGTCCCGATTGAACTCGACGAAACGCGGCCGCTGATCCACCAGGGTGCTGTCGGTCAGGGTCTGGGTGCTGGTGTCGATCCAGTGCAGCATGTTCGTGGTTTCACTGGTGTTGACCGCCCACTTGCCGTCGGGGCTGACCGCCATGCCTTCGGGTTCGACGCCGACATTGACCTGGCCCAGGACCTTGGCGGTCTCGGTGTCGATCACTGTCACCAGTGCATCGTCCTCGTTGGAGACATACAGCCAGCGGTTGTTGGGGTGCAGGGCGAACTGCTCCGGGTCCTTGCCGGAGGGCAGCTCCTTGATGATCTTGCGGGTGGCCACATCCATCACCTGGACCCGGTCCGAGTCGCTGGCGCAGATGTACAGCAACTTATTGTCGTGGGACAGCAACAACCCGCGCGGACGCTGGCCTACGGGCAGGGTCTCGGTGACTTGCAGCGTCTGCATGTCGATCAGGCTCAGGCTGTTGTCTTTCTCGTTGGAGACCCAGGCGGTGCTCGCCACGGCTTGCCCGGCGGCGAGCAGGAGGGCGCAAGTGAGCAGGGTGCGGCGCATGGCGGATTCCTTATTGTTGTGGTGGGGTGATCAGGGATAGCGGCAACTCACTTCAGGTTTGTCGAAACCCAGGCTGTCCATTTCATTGGTGGGGTGTAAAAAACCGTCCTCGGGTGCGGTGCTGACCAGCGCTCGCGGCTGGACGATGGGGATCGGCTGGCGCAACTGGCCGTTCCATGGGCGATAGCTGAGTTTGCGGCCCTTGAAGCCGTCCAGTGGCAACTGGTCACTGAGTTCCAGTTGGCGAATAGCGACCGGGTCGGTCTGGCGCAGTTTGCTCACCGCGCTGGCGATGCTGCGCACGGCGACCCAGGCGGCGAAGTCGCGGTCGTTCATATAGCGTCCGGCCTGGGCTTCGAAGCGCTTCTGCAACTGGGCGGCCCCGTAGGTTTCCACGGTGTAGTGCCAGCCGGTGGGGGTCAGTCCCTGAGTGCCGGCCACGGGGCGCGGGTACCAGGTTTGGTAGGGGACGTATTCACCGAAGTCGCCGCGCTCATCCGCCACCAGCACCACGTCGTATTCGGCGGTCTGGGTGAAAAGCGGCATGTCGGCCTGGGCGCTGCGCCGCTGGTCGTTGTCGAACGTCCAGGGTTTCTCGCCGACGATCTTCAGCCCGAAGCGTTTCATGGCTCGTCGCAGAGCGGCGGCATAGGCCTGGTCTTCGGGCGTCTGACCGACGATCAACAACGCCCGCTGCCATTTGCGCACCACCATGAACTGCACCAGTGCATCGGCCAACATCGCCCGGCTGGGCAGACTGTGCAGCACGTTGGCCAGGCAGTCGGTGCTGCGCAGGCTGTCATCGGCACTGCCGGCATTGAACAGCAGGCTGTCGGGCAGGGCGGCGCTGAGCTGGCGCAGACTGTCCAGCGGCACATTCACCACGAACAATCGCAGGCCTTGAGCGTGCTGGACGCTGGCGGCTTCCAGCAACGCTTCGGGACTGTCGACGACGGTGCTTTGCAGGTGATAGTCGTGTTTGAGAAAGCGCCCGGTGCTGTTGCTGTCGATGATTGCCAACTCGGCACCTCGCAATCCCGCATCGGTGGGTTCGGGAATGACAGTGGACAGCAATGGTCCGGGATCGGGGCGATAACCCAGGTAGCCGATGCGCACTTGCAACGGGTCGTCGTCTGCCTGGCTCTGGGTGGCCAGCAACGCGGAGCAGGCAATCGCCAACCAATAGAACAGGGCGTAACCAATAAGCTGGCGCATAGGGCACTCCACTTCGTATGGCGCCAGCATAGGAAGTCCGGGAGGGCAGCGAAATATGCAGAAAGTACCAGTGAGCCAGTACCAAGGTCGTAACTTGCCGCGTGCGGCGCGGTTTTAGCATGGGTAACAGTCACCCATCCGGAGCAGAACAATCATGCGAATTCTTAAAGCATTGCTCCTGCCGTTGCTGCTGATCCTGAGCCTGATCGGCGTCGACAAACTGCACGGAGCCCGCCCTGTCGCCGTGCTGGTGGTCCCCATGACCCCAGGGTCTTAGGCGCGCACGCCGCCAATCGTCCAGCGCTTGGCCACAAGCCCTACTACCAAGGGATGAGCGGGCGACCACCAAAGCAGCATTCGGATCGTGCCGCGCTGTTCCTAAGATGAGCCCGTAGCCTCTGTAGAGAGGTATTGCGTGCAATCTTGAGGGCAAAACAATGACAACAAAACGCAACGCCTTGCTGGTTGCCGGGCTGCTGACCGGCCTGTTCGGTGCCGGTGCGACCTGGGCTCATGGCAACGTGGTCCCCCAGGCAGTGGAAACCAAGGGCCTGACCTCGATCAAGGATGCCGGCGTGCAGGTCGATGCCGATGGCTGGGCTGCGGCGAATCCCTATCGGTCCTCCCCTGAACATGACAAGGCTCTGGAAATCGGCTCTTCGGCCTACAACCAGAACTGCGCCGCCTGCCATGGCCTGGAAGCCAAGTCCGGCGGTATTGCCCCCGACCTGCGCCTGCTGGATGTCGGCGAAGCGGGTGATGAATGGTTCGTCCAGCGTGTCCGTAATGGTGCCGTGCGCGACGGTCGGGTCTACATGCCGAAGATGGCCGACTACCTGAGCCAGGAAGCGCTGTGGGCGGTGCGCACTTACCTCGACAGCGTGCATGTCGAGCAATGACCCATGCGCCTGCTCGCGGTGTTCATCAGTGCAGTGTTGTTGTGTTGCCAGGCGGTGCAGGCGCAGGTCCGCACCTTTGACCAAATGATCGCCGAAGGGGAGCTGAAGGTCGCGGTCTACAAGGATTTCGCTCCCTACAGCTTCGAAGATGCGGGCACGCCACGGGGGGTTGATGTTGAACTGGCCCGGGCCCTGGCCAAGGCGCTCGGTGTCCGTCTCTCGCTGATCTGGGCGCCGCCGGGAGAAAAGCTCGACGACGATTTGCGCGACTACATCTGGCGCGGCAGCCAACTGCGCAACCAGCAGTTGGCCGACCTGATGATGCGCGTACCGTATGACCGCGACTACTCACAAAAGCGCAACGAGCTCGGTGAACTGGAGAACGGCCACGTGGTGATGTTCGGGCCTTACCAGAACGAGCAATGGCAGGTCGCTTACGACCGCCGTCGACTGGAGTCGGTAGGCAGCGTTGCGGTGTTCGAACATCACCCCATCGGGGTTGAGGTCGACAGTGTGCCGTCGTTCTACCTGACCTCGGTGTTCAACGGCATGCTCAGGGCCAGTACTCACCACTATCCGGGCGTACCCCAGGCCTTTGCTGCCATGAAGGCCGGCGAGGTCGATGCGGTGATGGCGATGCGCGGCGAGATCGACTGGCAGGTGCACGAGGCGGCCGATCCGCAATTGGCGCTGGCAGAAAACGCCTACCCGAACATGGGCAAGCAGCTCTGGGAGATCGGCATGGCGGTGCATGAAAGCAACCGCCAGCTGGCCTATGCGGTAGAGGAAGCACTGGAAGGTTTGATCCGCGACGGCACGCTCAAGGCGATCTATGCCAGCTATGGCCTGCGCTATGACGTGCCTGACATGTACCAATAGTCATTGTGCCGGCGGTTGCGCTGCTGGCGAGCGCTGGCAGTACCGGCACTGGCGCTCCCTACTTATCCTCGATATGTACTAAGGAACTAGCAATCTCCGCACTGCGGGCAATTGTTGCACCGACGGCGGCGCCCAAGAATCTGCGTCAGACCGGAGAAATTTCCGGGTACAACAATAACCGCAGAGGTAGCCGTCATGACCCACCCCGTACGTCGTCAACCCTTCGCCCTCAGTGTGCTGCTCAGTGCCATGTTGCTGTCCGGCTCGGCCCTGGCCGCCGTCACCGATCAGGACATTCTCCAGGACCCGAAAAACCCCGGGCAGGTCGTCACCAACGGCCTCGGCGTCCAGGGCCAGCGCTACAGTCCGCTGGACATCCTCAATGTCAATAACGTGAAGGAGCTGCGCCCGGTCTGGGCCTTTTCGTTCGGCGGTGAAAAGCAGCGCGGTCAGCAGGCGCAGCCGATGGTCAAGGATGGCGTGATGTACATGACCGGATCCTACTCGCGGGTGTTTGCGGTGGACGCCCACACCGGCAAGAAACTCTGGCAGTACGATGCACGCCTGCCGGACGACATCCGCCCGTGCTGCGATGTGATCAACCGAGGTGTGGCGCTGTACGACGATCTGGTGATTTTCGGCACCCTGGACGCCAAGCTCGTGGCCCTGAACAAGGACACCGGCAAAGTGGTCTGGAGCAAGAAAGTGGCCGACCACAAGGAAGGCTACTCCATCAGCGCCGCCCCTCTGGTGGTCAACGGCAAGCTGATCACCGGCGTCGCCGGCGGCGAGTTCGGGGTGGTGGGCAAGATTGAAGCCTACAACCCGAAAAACGGTGACCTGCTGTGGACCCGGCCAACGGTCGAAGGGCACATGGGGTACGTCTACAAGGATGGCAAGGCGGTCGAGAACGGCATCTCCGGAGGCGAAGCCGGCAAGACCTGGCCGGGCGACCTCTGGAAAACCGGCGGTGCCGCGCCCTGGCTCGGCGGCTACTACGACCCGGAAACCAATCTGCTGTTGTTCGGTACCGGCAACCCGGCACCGTGGAACTCCCACCTGCGCCCTGGCGACAACCTCTACTCCTCATCGCGTCTGGCGCTGAACCCGGACGACGGCACCATCAAGTGGCACTTCCAGAGTACTCCGCACGATGGCTGGGACTTTGACGGCGTCAACGAGCTGATCTCGTTCAACTACAAGGACGGCGGCAAAGAGATCAAGGCCGCGGCCACCGCTGACCGCAACGGCTTCTTCTACGTGCTGGACCGCACCAACGGCAAGTTCATCCGTGGCTTCCCGTTTGTCGACAAGATCACCTGGGCCAGCGGCCTCGACAAGGACGGCCGGCCTATCTACAACGAAGCCAGCCGCCCGGGCGCGCCGGGCAGTGAAGAAAAAGGCAGTTCGGTGTTTGTCGCACCGGCATTCCTCGGCGCGAAAAACTGGATGCCCATGGCCTACAACCAGGACACCGGACTGTTCTACGTACCGTCCAACGAATGGGGCATGGACATCTGGAACGAAGGCATCGCCTACAAGAAAGGCGCGGCATTCCTCGGTGCCGGCTTCACCATCAAACCGTTGAACGAAGACTACATCGGCGTGCTGCGCGCCATTGACCCGAAAACCGGCAAGGAAGTCTGGCGGCACAAGAACTACGCGCCGCTCTGGGGCGGGGTGCTGACCACCAAGGGCAATCTGGTGTTTACCGGTACGCCGGAAGGCTTCCTGCAGGCCTTCAACGCCAAGACCGGGGAAAAGGTCTGGGAGTTCCAGACCGGCTCCGGCGTGCTCGGTTCACCGATTACCTGGGAGATGGATGGCGAGCAGTACGTCTCGGTGCTGTCCGGCTGGGGCGGTGCTGTCCCGTTGTGGGGTGGCGAAGTGGCCAAGCGGGTCAAGGACTTCAACCAGGGCGGCATGCTCTGGACCTTCAAACTGCCCAAGGACCTGGTGGCCAAGCATTGATCTGAGCCTGGAGGGGCCTGAATACCCTCAAGGCAAAACTACGACCAAATGACGAGAGTCCCCCTGCCAACGGCGCATTCGTCTGGCCTGTGGGGCTCTCTACTATCGGTCTATCGCCTGTTGACCGACAGGCCTCGACCCAGCAGAGGTTCATCATGATCTACGCTCAACCCGGAACACCCGGCGCCGTCGTTTCCTTCAAGGCGCGCTACGGCAATTTCATCGGCGGTGAGTTTGTCGCCCCGGTCAAAGGCCAGTACTTCACCACGACTTCACCGGTCAACGGCCAGCCGATCGCCGAGTTCCCGCGTTCCACCGCCGAAGACATCGACAAGGCCCTGGACGCCGCCCATGCAGCGGCCGACGCCTGGGGCAAGACCTCGGCTCAGGATCGCTCGCTGGTGTTGCTGAAAATCGCCGACCGCATCGAACAGAACCTCGAAGTGCTTGCGGTGACCGAAACCTGGGACAACGGCAAGGCTGTGCGCGAAACCCTCAATGCCGATGTGCCGCTGGCGGCAGACCATTTCCGCTACTTTGCCGGCTGCATCCGTGCCCAGGAAGGTGGCGCCGCCGAGATCAACGAACTGACCACCGCCTACCATTTTCACGAACCACTGGGCGTGGTCGGGCAGATCATCCCGTGGAACTTCCCGCTGCTGATGGCTGCCTGGAAACTCGCTCCGGCCCTGGCCGCCGGTAACTGCATCGTCCTCAAACCGGCCGAGCAGACACCGCTGTCGATCATGGTCTTCGCCGAGTTGATCGCTGACCTGCTGCCGCCGGGCGTGCTGAACATCGTCCAGGGCTTTGGCCGCGAAGCCGGCGAGGCCCTGGCCACCAGCAAGCGTATCGCCAAGATTGCCTTCACCGGTTCCACCCCGGTGGGTTCGCACATCTTGAAATGCGCCGCCGAGAACATCATCCCGTCGACCGTGGAACTGGGTGGCAAGTCGCCGAACATTTTCTTCGCCGACATCATGCAGGCAGAGCCCGCGTTCATCGAAAAAGCCGCTGAAGGCCTGGTGCTGGCGTTCTTCAACCAGGGTGAAGTCTGCACTTGCCCGTCCCGCGCGCTGGTGCAGGAGTCGATCTACGAACCGTTCATGGCCGAGGTCATGAAGAAGATCGTCAAGATCAAGCGCGGCAACCCGCTGGACACCGAGACCATGGTCGGCGCCCAGGCGTCCGAGCAGCAATACGACAAGATCCTCTCGTACCTGAAAATCGCTCAGGAGGAGGGCGCCGAACTGCTCACCGGCGGTGCGGCTGAACGTCTTGAAGGCGACCTGTCGAGCGGCTATTACATCCAGCCGACCCTGCTCAAGGGCCACAACAAAATGCGCGTGTTCCAGGAAGAAATCTTTGGCCCGGTGGTGGGTGTCACCACCTTCAAGGATGAAGCCGAAGCCCTGGCGATTGCCAACGACAGCGAGTTCGGCCTCGGCGCCGGCCTGTGGACCCGCGACATCAACCGCGCCTACCGCATGGGCCGGGCGATCAAGGCCGGTCGCGTCTGGACCAACTGCTACCACCTGTACCCGGCGCACGCGGCGTTTGGTGGCTACAAGAAGTCCGGCGTTGGCCGTGAAACCCACAAAATGATGCTCGACCACTACCAACAGACCAAAAACCTGCTGGTGAGCTACGACATCAACCCGCTGGGCTTCTTCTAACCCGCAAAAACGCCACAAACCCTGTGGGAGCGAGCCTGCTCGCGATGAGGCCAGTACAGTCGATATTGATGTTGACTGTCAGTCCGCTATCGCGAGCAGGCTCGCTCCCACATTGGTTTTGTAGGGTTCCAGTCTCTACGCGACACCCCCTACCAAGGCACCCCACTGCCTCCTTCGAAAGTAGCATTCGGGCGTCAGTCCTCGCGTGTATTAATGCCTCTACCGGAATGCACCGGCACAAGAAGAGGATTGACCCATGTGGACTAAACCCGCGTTTACCAACCTGCGTATTGGCTTCGAAGTGACGATGTATTTCGCCAATCGTTGATGTTCCGTCCGGCCATCTGCACGGTGGCCGGGCCTCTTGTCGGGAGCACTGTCCATGCATATCCGCATTCTTGGTTCCGCCGCCGGCGGTGGTTTTCCGCAATGGAACTGCAACTGTCGCCAGTGTAGCGGCGTGCGTCATGGCCGCCTGAAGGCGCAGCGTCGTACCCAGTCGTCGATTGCCTTGAGTGACAATGGCGTGGACTGGGTCTTGTGCAATGCCTCACCAGACATCCGCACCCAGCTTGAGAGCTTCGCATCCCTGCAACCGGCGCGTCGCTTGCGCGATACGGCGATAGCCGGGATCGTGCTGCTGGACAGTCAGATCGACCATTGCACCGGTCTGCTCAGCCTGCGCGAAGGCTGCCCGCATCAGGTCTGGTGCACCGAGCGGGTCCATCAGGACCTGAGCAGCGGTTTCCCCTTGTTCAACATGCTCAGCCACTGGAACGGTGGTTTGCAGTGGCAGCCCGTCGGGCTGGACAGCGAGCCATTTCATATCGCGGCCTGCGCGCATCTGCAATGGCGGGCGATCCCGTTGCGCAGCAACGCGCCACCGTATTCGCCCAATCGCGGCAACCCGCAACCGGGCGACACCATCGGCCTGTTCATCGAGGACCTGCGCAGCGGCGCGAGCCTGTTCTATGCCCCCGGCCTGGGCGAAGTCGATGCCGAGGTACTGGGCTGGATGCAGCGCGCCGACTGCCTGCTGCTCGACGGCACGCTGTGGCGCGACGATGAAATGCGCCTGTGCGAAGTCGGCCAGAGCCTGGGCAGCGAGATGGGCCACCTCTCACAAAGCGGCCCCGGCGGCATGCTCGACGTGTTGGAGGAATTTCCCCGTCAACGCAAGATTCTCATCCATATCAATAACACCAACCCGATCCTCGACGAAGACTCGGCCGAACGCGCCGAACTGGTACGGCGCAACGTTGAAGTGGCCTATGACGGCATGAGTATCTTGCTGTAGCGGATGCCCTCATCGCGAGCAGGCTCGCTCCCACAGGGGGGCGAGTCGGCCCCGATTTTCTGCGCACAGCAGCTCTACTGTGGGAGCGAGCCTGCTCGCGATGAGGCCGGCAACAGCACCACCTATCTACGGTTATTCCCCGGAGAACCGAAATGACTGACACACCACTGGCCCCCGCCGAGTTCGAACAGGCACTGCGCGCCAAGGGCGCCTATTACCACATTCACCATCCGTTCCATCATGCGATGTACGAAGGCCGGGCGACTCGTGAACAGATCCAGGGCTGGGTCGCCAATCGTTTTTATTATCAGCTCAACATCCCGCTCAAGGATGCGGCGATTCTGGCCAACTGCCCGGATCGCGAGGTGCGTCGGGAGTGGCTGCAACGCCTGGTCGATCACGACGGCGTGCCCGGCAGCGAGGGCGGGATCGAGGCCTGGCTGCGGCTGGGGGAGGCGGTGGGCATTGCGCGTGAGCGGATGCTATCCCAGGAAATGGTCCTGCCGGGGGTGCGCTTTGCGGTGGATGCCTACGTCAATTTTGCCCGTCGCGCCTGTTGGCAGGAGGCCGCCAGCAGTTCGCTCACTGAGCTCTTTGCACCGCAAATCCATCAATCCCGACTCGACGCCTGGCCGCAGCACTACCCGTGGATCGACCCTGCCGGCTACGAGTATTTCCGCACACGCCTGAGCCAGGCGCGGCGTGATGTCGAACATGGCTTGCGCATTACCCAGGCGCATTACGTCACGCGTGAGGGGCAGCAGCGGATGCTGGAGATTCTGCAATTCAAGCTCGACGTACTGTGGAGCATGCTCGATGCCATGAGCATGGCCTATGAACTGGAACGTCCGCCGTACCACAGCGTCACCCGCGAGGCAGTCTGGCATCGGGGGATCATCCTGTGAGCGGCATCGAACGTCACCTGCAACCGGCACTGCGCCGTGGCTTTCGCCTGCAGTGGGAAGCCCGTCAGGATTGCCATGTGCTGCTCTACCCGGAAGGCATGATCAAACTCAATCGCAGTGCCGGCGAGATCCTCAGCCTGGTGGACGGTCAGCGCAATGTGGCGTCGATCATCGAGCTGTTGTCGGCGCGTTTCCCCGAGGTGCCGGGGATCGATGAAGATGTGCTGGCGTTTCTGGAGGTGGCCCATGCTCAATACTGGATCGAATGACCCGCGTCCGGGCCCGCCGTTGTGGCTGCTGGCGGAACTGACTTATCGCTGCCCGTTGCAGTGCCCGTATTGTTCCAACCCCCTGGACTTTGCCCGGCACGGCGAGGAATTGAGCACTGCCGAGTGGATCCGCGTGTTCCGCGAGGCTCGGGACATGGGCGCTGCGCAACTGGGGTTTTCCGGTGGCGAGCCATTGGTACGCCAGGACCTGGCCGAGCTGATCAAGGCCGCCCGGGACATGGGCTATTACACCAACCTCATCACCTCGGGGATCGGCTTGACCACGAGCAAGGTCCGGCAGTTCAAGGAGGCCGGACTGGACCATATCCAGATCAGCTTCCAGGCCGCCGACGAGACGGTCAACAACATGCTCGCCGGCTCGCGCAAGGCATTCGCCCAGAAGCTGGCGATGGCCCGGGCGGTGAAGGCCCAGGGCTATCCGATGGTGCTGAACTTCGTCACCCATCGGCACAACATCGACCAGATCGGACAAATCATCGAGCTGTGCCTGGAGCTGGAGGCGGATTTCGTCGAGTTGGCCACCTGCCAGTTCTACGGTTGGGCCGAACTCAACCGCGTCGGCCTGTTGCCGACCCGTGAGCAGTTGCAGCGTGCCGAACGCATCACCAACGAGTATCGCCAGCGCCTGGAGCAGCAGGGCCACCCCTGCAAGCTGATCTTCGTCACCCCGGACTACTACGAAGAACGCCCCAAGACCTGCATGAACGGCTGGGCCAACCTGTTTCTCGATATCACCCCGGACGGCACCGCGTTGCCGTGCCATAGCGCCCGGCAGTTGCCGGTGCAGTTTCCCAATGTGCGCGACCACAGCATCGAGCACATCTGGAACGACTCCTTCGGTTTCAATCGCTTTCGCGGCGATGAGTGGATGACCGAGCCCTGTCGTTCCTGCGATGAAAAACACCAGGACCTGGGTGGCTGCCGTTGCCAGGCGTTCATGCTCACCGGCGATGCCGCGAATGCGGACCCGGTGTGCAGCAAGTCACCGCACCATGGCAAGATCCTCGAGGCCCGCCGGCAAGCCGAAGCGCCGGGGCAGGGGATCGAGCAGCTGACCTTGCGCAACGAGAAGGCGTCGCAGTTGATCTTTCGCGGCTGAGGCGCGGGCTACCCTTTGGTCTGATTGCATTCGCAGCGGGATGCTTTAGGCTGGCTATTACCTTCCAAAACAATAAAAACAGGCTTTCCAATGAGCCAGAGTCTCAGCCAGCTGCGTAAATTCGTTTCGCCTGAAATCATTTTCGGTGCCGGCTGCCGGCATAACGTCGGCAACTATGCCAAGACCTTCGGCGCGCGCAAGGTATTGGTGGTCAGCGACCCCGGCGTAATCGCTGCCGGTTGGGTCGCCGATGTCGAGGCCAGCCTGCAGGCCCTCGGCATCGACTATTGCCTGTACAGCGCCGTGTCGCCCAACCCGCGGGTCGAAGAGGTCATGCTGGGGGCCGACATCTACCGTGAAAACCACTGCGATGTGATCGTCGCCGTCGGCGGCGGCAGCCCCATGGACTGTGGCAAGGGCATCGGCATCGTCGTTGCCCACGGTCGCAGCATTCTCGAGTTCGAGGGCGTGGACATGATCCGCGTACCGAGCCCGCCGCTGATCCTGATCCCCACCACCGCTGGCACCTCGGCGGATGTTTCGCAGTTCGTGATCATCTCCAACCAGCAGGAGCGGATGAAGTTCTCCATCGTCAGCAAGGCGGTGGTGCCGGACGTGTCGCTGATCGACCCGGAAACCACCCTGAGCATGGACCCGTTTCTGTCGGCCTGTACCGGCATCGATGCCCTGGTGCACGCTATCGAGGCATTCGTCTCCACCGGTCACGGCCCGTTGACCGACCCGCATGCGCTGGAGGCCATGCGGCTGATCAACGGCAATCTGGTACAGATGATCGCCAACCCGACGGATATCGCCCTGCGCGAAAAGATCATGCTGGGCAGCATGCAGGCCGGCCTGGCGTTCTCCAACGCGATTCTCGGTGCGGTGCACGCCATGTCCCACAGCCTGGGCGGTTTCCTCGACCTGCCTCATGGCTTGTGCAACGCGGTACTGGTGGAACATGTCGTGGCGTTCAATTACAGCTCGGCACCGGAGCGTTTCAAAGTGATTGCCGAGACCTTTGGCATCGACTGCCGCGGCCTCAATCATCGGCAGATCTGTGGGCGTTTGGTGGAGCACCTGATCGCGCTGAAACACGCCATCGGTTTCCACGAAACCCTGGGCCTGCACGGAGTCGGCACGTCTGACATTCCGTTCCTGTCCCAGCATGCGATGGATGACCCGTGCATTCTCACCAACCCCCGCGAGTCGAGCCAGCGCGATGTCGAGGTCGTCTATGGCGAAGCCCTCTGACGAGCAACAACGGGCGCTGACCGGATTGCTGGGGCTGGGCAATCATTCGGCGCGCAAGAGTCATTACCCGGAGCTGGCGGCCCGTCTCGACGAGCTGGAAGCCGAACGCAACCGCTACAAGTGGTTGTTCGAAAACGCCGTCCACGGAATTTTCCAGGCCAGCCTGCAACAGGGCATGCTCGCCGCCAACCCGGCGCTGGCGCACATGCTGGGTTACGAGACGCCTCAGGAAGTACTGTTCTCCCGAGCCGATCTGGCAAGCCAGTTGTTCGTCGGCGATGCGCAGGAAGTGCAGGACATCGCTGAAACCCTGCAAGCTCAACGCAGCCTGCTGGGCTATGAAACCCAGCTGCGACGCAAGGACGGCAGCCACATCGATGTGTTGATGAACCTGCTGCTCAAGCCGGATCAGGAGGGCCTGGTGGAAGGTTTTGTCGCCGATATCACCGAGCGTAAATTGGCCCAGCAACGCTTGCAGACGCTCAACGATGAGCTGGAACAACGGGTCACCGCGCGCACCGATGAATTGCTCGAAGCCAACCGCAACCTGCAACAGCAGATCGCCCAGCGCGAGCAGGTCGAACAGGCCTTGCGCGATGCCCGGGATGCGGCGCAGGCGGCCAACAACAGCAAGGACAAATACCTGGCCGCCGCCAGCCACGACCTGCTGCAGCCGTTGAACGCGGCGCGCCTGCTGATCTCCACGTTGCGTGAACGCCCGTTACCCAGTGTTGAGCAGGTACTGGTCGAACGCACTCATCAAGCGCTGGAAGGTGCCGAAGACCTGCTCACTGATCTGCTGGATATTTCCCGTCTCGATCAAGCAGCGGTCAAACCGGATATTGCCCTGTATCGCCTCGATGAACTGCTGGGCCCGTTGGTCTCGGAGTTCCAGTCGGTGGCTGGAGCGGCCGGGTTGAACCTGCGGGTACACATGGGCAATTTCGCCATTCACACCGACCTTCGGTTGATGTCGCGGATCATGCGCAACTTGCTCAGCAATGCCTGTCGCTATACCGAGCAGGGCAGCATCCTGCTGGGCGCCCGGCGACGTGGCAAGAACCTGCGCCTGGAAGTCTGGGACACAGGTCGCGGTATTCCGGCCGACCGCCTGGACTCGATCTTCCTGGAGTTCAACCAGCTGGACGTCGGACGTGCGGCCGACCGCAAGGGCGTCGGGTTGGGTCTGGCTATCGTCGAGCGTATCGCGAGAATTCTCGAGCACAAGGTCGAGGTCCGCTCGTTGCCGGGACGCGGTTCGATGTTCAGCATCCAGGTGCCGATCGGCGAGCAAGTGCCGCTGCCCATCCATCAGGCGGTGCCGCAGCCGAGCACCGGCAACCCTTTGCCGGGCCGTCGTCTGCTGGTGCTGGATAACGAAGTGAGCATCCTCGAGAGCATGAGCGCATTGCTCGGCCAGTGGGGCTGCGAGGTGGTGACGGCAACCGACGAAAGCGGTGCGCTGCTGGCCTTGCAGGGGCGGGCGCCGGAATTGATTCTGGCGGATTTCCACCTGGACCATGGGGTCATCGGCTGCGACGTGATTCGCCACCTGCGCGAGCATTTCGCCGCCGCCATTCCCGCCGTGATCATCACCGCAGACCGCAGCGATCAGTGTCGCCGCTCGTTGCAACGACTCGGCGCGCCGCTGCTGAACAAACCGGTCAAACCCGGAAAGCTGCGAGCGGCGTTGAGTCAGTTGCTGGGGTAGCGCCCGACCATCAAAAAGGTGGACCCGCCAGAACAGCGGGTCCGAACGGTGGATCAGAGCTTCGGCAACTGCCCGACGCGCCCCATCATCTCGGTCACGATCTGCAGGTCCAGCAGGAACTGGTCGACAGTCTTGAACTCGTTGTCGGTGTGGCCGGTGTACTTGACCTCCGGCCTGGCCAGGCCGAACTGCACGCCATTGGGCAGTTCATGGACCGAGGTGGCGCCGGCGGAGGTGCCGAATTTGTGTTCCATGCCAAGGTTTTCACTGGACACGGCCAGCAGGGCCTTGACCCATTCACCCTCGGGGTTGCGGTGCATCGGCTCGGCGATCGAGTAGTTGAAGGCCACGGCAATGTGGGTCTGCTTGCTCCAGGCGCCAAGCTTATCGGCGATTTCGTTTTTGAGCGTCTCCGGGGATTTACCGACCGGCACGCGCAGGTTGACCGCGAGTTTGAAGGCTTTGTCATCCATCCCGACATAGGTCAGGGACGTGGTCAGCGGTCCCATGAAGGCATCGGAAAAACCGACCCCCAATTTGCCACCCAGGTAGTCCAGGCTCCAGTTGTCGGCAGCATAGCGGGCGGCATCGGTAATGTGGTTGTGCTTGAGCGCGACTTTACCGTCGAGGCTGTTGATCAAGCCCAGCATCCTTGCCACCGGGTTGACGCCTGACTCGGGCTCGGAGGAGTGGGCGGAAACCCCGGTGACCGTCAGCTTGACGTCCTTGCCGACGACCTTGGCGGTCACCTCGAAGTTGCCGCCATTGCGCTTGGCATAATCAGTACCGGCCTGCTGCAGGCTGGCGGCCAACTCGGCGGGCTTGTCACTCACCAGGGTGGCGACCGAAGTCGATGGAATCTGGTTGGTGGCCAGGCCGCCCGTCATTGAGGTGATTTCGGCGCCGCTGCCTTCAGCCTTACGGCGGGCAAAGCTCGCCATGACGGTGCCGTAGCCTTTCTCGGCAATCACCACCGGGTAGCCGCCATCCAGCGCCAGGTTGTAATTGGGTGTCGGGTTGTGTTCGAAGTAATAGGGGATGGCGTCGCCGGTGGTTTCCTCGGTGGTGTCCACCAGCAGCTTGAAATTCCTCGCCAGCGGCAGCTTCTCTTCCTTGATGATCTTCATGGCGTAGAGCGCCACCACGATGCCGTTCTTGTCATCCTCGGTGCCCCGACCGTACATGCGGTCGCCGACCAGGGTGACCTTGAACGGATCGAGTCGGGTGCCGTCTTTCAGGACCCAGTTCTCCGGAGTCACGGGGACTACGTCGGCGTGCGCGTGAATGCCCACGATTTCATCGCCACCGCCTTCGAGGGAAATTTCATAGACGCGGTTGTCGATGTTGCGAAAGTTCAGGTTGAAAGCCTGGGCCAGGCCCTTGAGCTTGTCGGCGATCTTGATGAATTCCGGATTCTCGTGCTGGGCAACGCCCTCCACGCGGAAGGTCGGAATGGCCACCAGCTCGCGCAGGGTTTCGGTGGCAGCGTTGCCGTACTTCACCCGCGCATAGATGCCAAGCAGGCGATGGATCTCGTTCTGTTGTTCAAGGGAAAGAGGCTTGTTGCCCTGGAACGCACTGATTGCCGGGCCGAAGTCGGCGGTTTTGGCAAGGTCGCTCTTGGCCAGGCTGCCCAGGAACTGCCTGAAATCCGTGACTGATGTATCACTGAAGGTCTTGAGGATGGTTGCGCTCTGGAGCGGTGTGATGTTGGCGTGCGCTGATGTGGTGAACGCCGAAAGGCTGGCCAGCATCAAGGTTGTTGCGGCCAGGTGCTTGAGTGAGAAGTCCATTGCTGGGGGCATTCCTTTGCAGGTGGTTTGTGAGAGATTTCTGATCGATGAGACAGAAACGTTTCCAAACTAACACCATGAGGAAGTGGTACGGGAGTCCTTGAAGTGAGATCTGTCGCACAGAAATGCCAAAGCGACGCAGAAACGAAAAAGCCCGGGGACGGTTTCACGGGCTTTCAGTGTCGTTGGCCAGGTCTTTGTGGGTCATGTCCGTTACTGTTTTTCGAGTAAAAGAAACTCCTTTGATTTCAATGGGTCAGACGCCGGGTGCGAGTCTCGTTATTATGTTGTCCGCATCATGAAAAGGGGCATTGGCCTCTTTTTTCTTGCCGACGATTTCAGGGCTTTGCCGCCAGTATCCTCCCTCAATCCAACTCAAAGATTCCAAGCATGAACCTACGCAAAATGGCAGTGGGGCTGTCGGCCCTTGTTTTGTTCTCGACCGGTACGGCAGAAGCTCGCAACCTGCTGGACTTCCTCAAGCCGCCCAGCCAGCACGAGGAACAAGGGCACCGTTCAGGCTCAATCAGCCAGAGCGCGGCGATCGAGCTGTATTCAAGCAAGCAGCAACAGGCATCGTTTGATGGGTGCGCCGACCTGTTTCCGGCAGCCCGGCCGATCAGCATGGCCATCGTGGCTGCAACGATGAAGCCCTTGGCCCTGTGTTCCGACAACTTTGCGGTGCTGTATTCGCAAACCAGCAAGACGCCATTGGTTGTGGTTGAGCGTCTGAATTCAGCCCAGCTGGCAGATGCCAAGGGAGAAGAGCGAACCAATCAGTTCTATCCGGACCCACGCATTCCCAAGGACGGGCGGGCAGAGTTGAGCGACTACCGCGGCCAACATCCGGCCGTGGATCGTGGTCATCAGTCCCCGGCCGCCGATGCCCCGAATCCGCATGCAATGGCCCAGACCTTTGCACTGTCGAACATGGTGCCGCAAGACCCGACCAATAACCGCAAGATCTGGAGCAAGGTCGAGTCTGATGTCAGGAAGTTCGCGAAGCGCGCCGATGGCAATGTCTTTGTCTTCACCGGCCCGCTCTTTGATGCAGGTCATGCCACCATTGGCGACAACAAGGTCTGGGTGCCAAACCGCCTGTTCAAACTGGTGTACGACGCTTCGTCCAAACGTGCCTGGGCGTATGTGCTACCTAACGCGGAAACCCGCATCGAGAAGCCGGTGGACTATGAGACTTTTGTGAAGATCACCGGACTCAACCTGCTGGGAAATCTGCCGGTCTCGGGTTCGGTGGTTCGCTCTTGATCTTCAAGGGCCCACTTTGCTGAATGCCATGCCGTTGACCAACGCTGACTGTTCAGCTGCGGTCACGGCTTGCGAGCCAGACAAAACACGGTCAGACCGGCCAGACGGTTTACCCCCATGAACGGAAGTTCGAGGGTGCACAGGGTCTTCAACAGGGTATTGACCAGCGGATGATGGCGCTTGAGTTGCGAGCGTGGCGCCGACGGTTGTGCGCCTATTGGCAACAACCGCAGGGTTGCCGCAATCGGGAACACCAGGCCGAAGTAATAGACCCCTTGCATCACCGTCAAACCGGCGTCCCTGGCCACCGTTTCCAGTTGCGGCAAGGTGTAGCGACGCTTGTGCTCGAGAAACTCGTCGTGCCCGCTCCAGAGAAACCGGAATGCCGGCACCGTCATCAGGAAACGGCTGCCGGACGGGACCTTATCGACATAGGCCTTGAGCAATCCAACGTCGTCATCGACATGCTCCAGCACGTCCATCAACAGCACCAGATCGGTGTCCACTGAATCAATCGAACGACGGTAGTGCAGCGGTTTGCCGGCGGTTGTGGTGTCCGAGTCCGTCTCATAGCTGATATCCACGCACCAGGCCTCGGTGGCGGTTGTCCGGGCCAGCAGGTGATGGGTGAAAAAGCCGGAGCCGGCGCCAATGTCGAGAATCCTTTTGACAGGGGTATCGCCCAGCAGACGAGTCATCGCTGCGGCTTTCGAACAGTAATACCAATGCTGACCGATGCTTGAACCGAGAATGTCGATTTCCTTGAGATCCATGGTTCAGTCCCTGGTGGTGTAGACCTGGCGCACCCGATGCCGATCAGTTGCAGACCACCGGCAAGGGTGACGGCGACCATCAGCGAAGCGTAGCCCGGTACCGAAGAGACTCAAGACCCCCACTGCATGTATTTGAAGCAGTGCTTATTGCGACAAATAGCCCTTTTGTATCTGTGCCAGGGTGCCGTCACTGCGAAGCGTTTCAACCGCTTTGCGCAAGGCTCGTACCTGTTGAGGGGAGCATTGCTTCGAGCAGGCCAGATAAAGATCTGTTCTATTCATGACGGGACTCATCAGCAGCGTGCGTCGAGACACCTTCGGCCAAATATATTGAGTCTCCGGGACACCGTTGAACCAGGCATCGATGCGTCCTCTCAAGAGCATTTGCGCGGGGTTGTCGCCAATGGTCAGCGGGTAGATCTGTCGGTTGTCGAAGCCCTGCGCGCGCAGGATTTCCTCTTGTGCGCTGCCCAGGCCTACACCGATCACGCGGTAGGTTTTCCTGGCTTCAGCGAAGCTGCTCACTGGCCGGTCAAGACTGAAAAAGGCTCGCTCCATGGACATGATGGGAGCGATCCAGCTGAAGTGCTCCTCACGTTCTGGCGTACGTGACAACGGGGCTATGAGGATGTCCTGATTCTCACTGACGTGTTTTTGCGCTCTGGCCCAAGGCAGCGCCTGTACATGGGCGACATAGCCGGCGTTGGCGATGGCCTTCAGGACCGCGTCTCCGACGATTCCGTGACCTTTGGGATCATCGACAAGGGTCAACGGGGGAGCGTCGGGGATAAACAGTTCAATCGGTAATGGTGCACCGCACGCGTTATAGGTCATCAGCAGCGATATCGACAGACACAGTCCGCAAAGCGCCTTGGTACGGGTACTTGATACGTGTGTGATCCGGTTCATGGTTGATATTTCAGGCGTTGGAAGTAGAGGGTCGACTCAACTCAACTAACCGCCGACTCAAGGTGGCAAACATCTTCCCATAGGTGCAGGTGTTAAGCGATGGCAGCGAACCCGGGCGAGGCCTCTACATCGGGTTTTAGAGCCCGGGACTGTGAGTCGGATCATTGCTTGCCACGGGGCGGCAAAATAACTCGTTCGGGCTCTTGCAGACGGGAAAATCCCTGCTTAACTCTGAACCTCCGGTCAGTCAGTGACTTATCAGTCACAAAGGCCGTCCGGGAAGTCGCTCACGCTGTGCGCTTAGTTAAATTTGTTCAGGGAAGAAAATGACATGATGCCGAAAACTGCCATCGTCGAGATTTGCAAGAAGTACAAGGTTTATACCGAGCACTATCTCAACGCCGCCGCTGACAAAACCATCATTCTGGTCAACGGCTCGCTGGCAACTACCGCATCCTTTGCTCAAACGGTGCGTTACCTGCAACCGCGATTCAATGTGGTGCTATACGACCAGCCTTACGCCGGTCAGTCGAGAGAGCACAACCTCCATGGCCAACCGATCCGAAAGGAAGACGAGGCGCAGATCCTGCTGGAATTGATCGAGCACTTTTGCGTGCATCATGTGCTGTCCTTTTCCTGGGGGGGCGCGGCGACCTTGCTGGCGCTGGCCCAGCGGCCGCGTCGAATCGAGAAGGCGGTGATCAATTCATTTGCAGCGCGGATCAATGCGCCGATGCGCGATTACCTGGAGAACGGCCTGAGTTTTCTCCAGGCCTGTGATCGGCCCAATGTCGGGCACTTGATCAACAGCACCATTGGCAAGCACCTGCCATCGTTGTTCAAACGTTTTAATCATCGCCATGTCAGCAGCCTGGCCGAACACGAATACCGGCAGATGCATTTCCACGTCAACGAGATCCTGACGCAGGATATCCACTGCTACTCGGTCTGTGCCGACGCGATCGAAGTCCCGATGTTGTTCGTCAACGGCGAATGGGATGAATACACCTCGGTGGAGGACGCCCGGCTTTTTGCCGCTCATGCCCGTCAGTCCCGGTTCCACACCATCAAGAACACTGGGCACTTCCTCGATATGGAGCACCCGGCGGCCTGGCATGACACACGGCAGGCCTTACTCGGCTTTCTGCAGCCGGCTTGCGGCACACCGAATCAGGTCCGTCATCACGCTTTCAGTAGAGAAGCTTCACTGATGTGAGCTACGCCAGGATGATGTGTTTCAGCTTGGCGTTCAGTGCGGCAAACGCCGCTTCGGTGCTGGCCTTGTGGTTGGTGATGAGCACGTCGATGCGCTCTGGCGGACAATAGGCTACGCGGCTCTCCACGCCGATCTTGCTGTAGTCGGCGAGGATGACCACGCGTTCGGCATTCTCGGCCATGGCGCGGGCCACTTCGGCCTCACGGTGGTCGTAGTTGCTGACGCCGCGCTGGGCGTCGATGCCGACGGGCGACAACAGCGCGAGGTCGGCCCGATAGCGGCCAATCTCCGCCACCGTGGTGCCGCCAACCGTGGCGGGAGCACGGTCGTCGAGCGAACCGCCGAGCACGATCACCTCGTTGTGCTGGCCGCCCGACGCGGCGGGGTTACGCAATTGCAGCGCCACGTTGAACGAGTTGGTGATCACGGTCAGCCCGCCCAGCTTGGCCAGCTCTTCGGCAAGAATGACCGTGGTGGTGCCCGCGTCGATAAACACGGTCTGTCCGTGCGACAGCAGGCCGACCGCTGCACGCGCGAGGTCACGCTTGAATTTGACGTTGCTGAGCGCCCGCTCGGCGATGGGGGCTTCGTCTTCGACTCGAATGGCGCCGCCGTGTATCCGCTTCAACTCCCCGAGGTCTTCCAGAGCGACCAGATCGCGMCGCACGGTCTCGCGTGAAACATTCAGCTCCGTGACGATGCGGTCGGTGGTGACGCGCTGCAAGGTCGATAGCAGTGCGCGGATTCGCTGGTAACGCTCTTCTTGCCACATGCCTGGTGTCCTGCCGTTTGAGTCGCTGTCCGAGCACGCATTGTGGAGGGGCACCGGTCACTGTCAAGTTCGCTCCGGCCTCCATCAGCAGGGGCGGGCGCGGTCTGCGAATCATCAAAATGTAATATTGTGGCAATATTGTGTTTTTGTGTATTTGAAGTTAGCCTCGTCACGGGACGGTTTTTCCCCTCGTCCCTATTTTCGAAACACGCTTTCGCCATCGCCTCGGTTGTAACCTATCGTCTAGAAGTAGGAGCTATACCATGCAGCGTCGCCAGTTTCTGAACACCCTCGCTACTGTTTCCGTCGTAACCCCGCTGTTGTTGTCCTCCCGTATAACGCAAGCCGCCACGCCCGCGGCCACACCGAGCGCGCTGGATCCGGCACGCTGGTCACCACTGAACACCCAGCGCCTGCAGGCGGTCATCGACCAGCACGGCGTCAAAAGTGCGTCTTACCGTCCTGACCAACGCCCGTACGCGGTGTTCGACTGGGACAACACCTGCATCATGAATGACTGTGAAGAAGCGTTGCTGGTCTACCAGATCAATCATTTGCAGTACAAGCTGACGCCCGATGAGTTCGCCGCCGTGCTGCGCCAGGACGTGCCGAACGGCGCGTTCATGAAGGACTACACCACGGTGGACGGTAAACCGGTCACCATGGAAGACATCTCCAGCGACGTGGAAGCTGACTACCGCTGGTTGCACGCCAACTACAAAGGGCTTGCCGGCGACAAAAGCCTGGAAGAGATCCAGGCCAGCGAGCAGTACAAGGATTTTCTCGCCAAGCTCTACTTCATGTACGACGCGATCTGCGACAGCTACCCGGTGGAGATCGGCTACAAGTGGATTCTGTACTTCTACAAGAACATGACCACGGCCGAGTTGCAGGCGATGGCGGAGGCCTCCAACAACTACGCCATGGGCGACGCGCTGCGCAAGGTCAAGTACGAGAGTTCACGCACGTTGCCAGGCAAGGCAGGGGTGGTGGCGGACACGCACTTTCATGGCATCCGCATCCATGAGGAAATCCGCGGCCTGATGCACACGTTGCGCGCCAATGGTATCGACGTCTACGTCAGCACCGCCTCGATCGACGATGTAGTACGCGTGTTCGCCGGTCATCCCAACTACGGCTATGGCGTACCGCCCGAGAACGTGATCGGCCTGCGCATGGCGATGGAAAACGGTAAGTACACCAGTCGCTATCAACCGGACTGGCACTTCAATTACGGCCCAGGCAAGACCGTCGGCATCAAGAATGTACTGGTGAAACAGAAGGGTTATGGCCCGGTGCTGGTGGCCGGTGACAGCGACGGTGATGCATGGATGCTGCGCGACTTCAACGACACGGCGGTGGGCGTGATCGTCAATCGCATGAAGAAAGGCGAGATTGGTGCCGACAGCCAGCAGGCTGCCACCCAGTTGGGCAAGCCGGACGCCCGTTTCATCCTGCAGGGGCGCGACGAGCACACCGGCCTGATGATTCCGGACGAAAAATCGCTCAAGTACGGTAAAGACGAACGTAAGCTGCTGGCCTGATGGTACTGGCTCGCGGGTGGTCGACGGCTATCCGCGAGCCGCAGTGCAACGACTGTCACGGGTGGAACTAAACCCTCCAGTACCGTCTGCAGTGCAGGGGCTAATCCCTTTTCTGAGAGCGCGGACATGTTCAGATCGCGCTCGTAGATATCTGATTCTTGTCGCTATCACTACCGCGATCATTGATGAGGTTCTAAACGGCGCTCTCGATCAGTAGGGTGGGGGCGCCGTTGAATCAATCTTCGTATCGTCCTGTTTGTGCGGCTGGCTATGAGAAGAAATCGGCTGCCCGTGCAGCCGATTCCATCAGCGCAGGGGCATGGATCCGTTCGTCGTTCGTTCTGAACTACAGGCAACTGTCTTTGTCCGACAATCTGTAAAAAACGAACCATTATGGAATCTATCATGCCTTTGAAAAACAAGAAGCTAGCCGCAGCTATGTCGTGCGTATTGATGCTTGCTGCCGCGCCTCTGCTCCCCGCCGGATTGTCTGTCATGGGTACGGCCTATGCCAAAGAAGGTGGTGGTCACGGTGGCGGTAATGGCAATGGTGGCGGAAATGGTGGTGGCAGTGGCGGCGGTGGTGGTCATGCAGGTGGTGCTCATGCGGGTGAAGGTCATTCGGCGGGTGCCAAGAGCAATGGTCGCGCTGAAGGCCAGGAAACCGATCACGACGGCCGGGCTGTTCGAGACCGCGGATTGAGCGGAAAACACCTCGGACGTGATAGCGATGATCACCTTGGACGCGATCACCTAGGACGCGATCACCTTGGACGTGCCCGCGATAGCCATCGTGGTCATGGAGCCGTGACTTCGGGTATTGCGCATTCGAAAGCAACGCGAGGGGTGGCGAAAGCAACGGCTATCTCGGCGACAACACCCGGTGATCACAACGCAAAAGGTTTGAGTAAGGCAGTGACTTCGACCACCGACAAAATCCGATAAGCACAACGCATTCAAAAAGCCGGGAAAACCATGGGTTGCCCGGCTTAATGAGACGGTCAGTCTGACCGAGAAGCCCTGCAGGTTCACGCTTGCAGGGCTTTTCTCGTTTTCGGCCGGGGATCGACTACAGTTGAGAGGTCATCGATAGGGAGATCCCATATGAAGTGCTTAATTTGTCAGGCTGTCGCCAAGACTGTTCACGCGCTGGGAGACTGGTCAGAGGTCAATTGCCCGGCCGGTTGTGGACACTTCAGGGTCTCGGCGAACCTTGTTGCGAAAATGACCTCGAAGAACGAATCCTTTGACCTTGAACGTACAAGGCGATGGCTTCAGATGGCCCGCAATGATGAGCCAGTGCCCTTGATATCGACCTACGATTACAACATTTCCTTACTGCGTCGCGACACCGAGGAGAAGGCGGTCACCCGGTCAAATCGTTCCAGGGAATCGGTAACGCTGGATTAGATGGAGGTTCTTGCTTCGATGTGACGAAGCAGCCAACTACGGCTTGGCTGCTTTTTTACTGCTGTCTGCCGTCCTTGCTAATTTGAAATGACGGTCCTGTTTCTCCCGCTGGACTTGGCGATGTATAGCGCTTTGTCGGCGATATCCACCAAGCCCTCTACCGTATCGACTTCCAGTTCGGAAAGTGAACTAATGCCAATGCTGATAGTGACCACCCCTAGCGGAGAGTCGCTGTGTTGTATTTCAGCGTGCTCCAAATCGAGTCGGATTTTTTCGGCCAGCAGGAAAGCCCCAACATAATCGGTGTTTGACAGTACTACGGCAAATTCTTCCCCACCGTACCGGGCGGCAAGATCACCGGTCCGGTTGACATGCTTTCTAATGATAGCGCCCACGGCCTTCAGGCACTCATCACCCTGTACGTGGCCGTAGAGGTCGTTGTAGCTCTTGAAGAGGTCAACGTCGATCATGATCAGTGCAGTGCCGTCCAGTTTCTTGCGTTTTTTCCTGGCCACTTCAGCTTCTATGAAGAAATCAAAGTGGCGTCGGTTGGCCAGCCGTGTCAGTCCATCTTCGAGGGCCATCAAACCAAGAATCTTATTGGCTTCAATGTAATCTTTCTGAGAGGCTTGCAATTCTCTTTGCGCTTGAATTTGCTGACTCATGAGTTTGATGAGTCGATAACCTATAACGCTCAGGATTATTAATAATATGGAGGAAATGATCAGGCTGGCGAGGGATTCGCTCCGCCAGTCCGCCAGTCCGCCAGTACTTCATTTCGATCAAATTCGGCGACGACGACAAGGGGGTACCCATTAATGCGTCTAAAGCCTATGACCCGCTCTACACCGTCGATAAACGATTTTATGGTCGCCGTGCCGGAGTTCACATCAGGCTTTAACAGGGCGAACACTTCGCCTTTTGATATGTTAATGCCGATGTCCTGGTCGCGAAATGGTTTGCGCACCACAATGTTGCCGCTGGAACTCACCAGATTGATCAGGCCGTTCGTTCCGGTGTCCACACCTTCGTAAAGATTGAGGAAGTAGTTGAGGTAAATGGTAGCGAGTGCGACGCCGGCAAAACTGCCGTCCGGATGGTTGATTCGGCGTGATACCGTCATGATCCATTCATTGGTTGAGCGACTGCGTATGGAAGGGCCAAGATAGGGTCCCGGGTCCGTATGGTCGCGATGATAAATGAAATAGTCACGGTCCGAGTTGTTGGCGCTAGCGGGTATGACACCGTTTGAATTGAGTAGCCAGCGTCCCTGTTCATCGTAGACAAAAAAGCCATGTATTTGAGGCAGGCGCTTTTGTTGTATTTTAAGTAACTCTTCCAGTTTGTTTAAGTTTTCTGCATTGCCGCCTTCAGTTTCCAGTCGTTCCTTGGCGCCTATAAGTACCGTGTCAGCCTGCGTAAGGGTGGCCTCTATGTTGGACGACAACGTCTTCGAGAGATTGGACATCTCGGTTTCCTTGTCGTGCAAATGGTACTCCAGGGAGTTGAAGATTCCCCAAGTGCTTATTGCTATCAGCGAGATGCATACGACGGCAACAAAGAGGATGACATGTCCGACTTTGAGTTTGGCATCGGTCCACCCGGCGGAAAAAAAAGAAGCCTTCCTTGTCAACATGAAATCCTGCCATTAGACGTGGGTATCAATAGTTAGCGTATTCTATTTTTCTCAAACCGTTGAGCTATTTTCAGCGTGGGTATTCGTTTTCGCCATATGCCCATCTTGCTTATTGCCAAATGTGCAGGCGGTCAAATAACGACAGCGTGATTGCCCCGCAATCACTCCCTCCCAGGAGCGTCAGAGAGAGGTGAAGGCTTTCGGTATGGAATCTTGGGGATTACAGGAGTAAAAAAGACCTTACCTGCCTCATCCAGAGGATGTGCAAATGGTCATTACCATCAAAGAGCGCGATGAGCATCACATGTCTCATGAATCAAGTAGCGCGGGAATCAGGATGTGGGATGTCTTTCAGGGAGATGTTCTGGTCGGCGTCTATCACAGTGAAGCTGAGGCGTTGAAGTACAAGGATTTGCTGGAGAGCGGTCGATTGGACAGCCACAAAAAACCTCCGAAAAGATAAGCTCAACGGAGTGAAAAAGCCCAGCCCAGTGCTGGGCTTTGTTGGTTTTGGGGCGGATGGATGCTGACAGTCGGCAGAGCGTGTCTGTTCAGTTGTGAATTGTTCAGAATTGGCTTGAGGACGCGGTGTTATGGAGCGCGTAAGGTTTACCTGTTCGCCCTGCCAGATGCTTCAGGAAACGTGCTGAGTGGCCAGCTGCTGGTCAGGGCGAACACTTGCTGCTATAGCGGCTGACTTTGAGGGGAGGGGGTTACTTGAGGGGAGAAGCAGAGATCTTTGAGTAAGTACCTTTATCGGTAGTGGCCAGTAAGCAGCGGCCATCCTTGAGTTTTGCGTAGAACGTTATTTCCCTTTCTGTATCGCATAGTAACCAGCCCGCCACTAGCCCTATTGGCCCTAGAAGCAATGCTCCCGCCAGGCCCCATCGGATGACGCTGCCTTTCTTGTTGACGACTTCTTCGGTTGCTGTTTCCAGGGTTTCCAGATTTGACAGGGGAATCTTGAGTTCGAGAGAAGGTTTCAGTGCGGATTTCAGAGTGAAAAATCCAGATTGAAATTCAGCATCGCCTGCCAGAAAGTCACCGGATATCACCGTTATTTTCGACATGATTTTTTCTTCGTGTGATCTGGTCTGGCCCGTTGAGTACTGGGCTCCAAAGGCTCCCTTCAGTCAATCGACTTGCGACAAAAGGTGAGGCCGACGGTCACTTGATCAACACCCGCCGAGGGTATTCACCCCCCCGTCTGATCGAGACCAGGGCTACCGGTTTTCTGTGGGTACAAGGAATTTTTTGTCGAGGTAGCGTGACGGTTGGAAATGGTCTATTAATTGACAACCTGCACCGCGAGGATGGGCGAGAAGTCAGCGCCTGGAAAACGTTCGGCGATGCCCGGCGGTGGGGCATGAGTTGGCGGCTGGATCGCTTGGTCGTGGAAATTGACAGGTGCTTGGGAGTGGCTCATGTGGTGTTTGATCTGCTCGGAAGACGCGCGACGTATTGAATCCGCAATGGATGGCATTGAACTGAATTGTCCTGAGTGCGGGCATTTCGGCGTATCTGGCATCGTCATGAGGGAAAGAGACGAGCGAAAACTCGATGTCGAGCGAACCAGGGTCTGGCTTCATCGCGAGCGCGAGATCAACCCTGACCGGTGTCCGGTTATCAACAGTTCGAATGTTATCTGGGCGTCAGAGCCCTGATGGTTGAGATCCCATAGGTTATTCAGTTGAATCCGGCGGGTTGGGTGCAACTATTCGCAACAGAATGCCGACCTGTTTTCCTACCAACACAACGTGAAGGCATTTTTCGCGCCTGGCTCGATGCGGCTGCCCAAGCGTGCGCATTCGCGAGAAAGGGTATCGTGCAGCCATTGATGGTCATCCCCTTCGGCGCGGCAGATGCGAAAGCGATGGAGGCGGATGGGTATCAGGTCCAGCGAATGCAGGCACCCGCTTGGGTCCAGGGCGGCAAAGTACAGAAGCCCCAGGTCGCCACGAAAGTCTGCGTGGTTCTCGATACCTTCGTAATCGTTCAGGAGATCACCGCAGCCATAGAGAATCAGGCGTTCGCGGTACACCTCGATGCCCTTGATGTGGTGCGAGGAATGCCCGTGCACCACGTCAACTCCGGCCTCGTCGATCAAGGCATGGGCGAACCGGACCTGCTCCCGCGGGATATCGAATCCCCAGTTACCGCCCCAGTGAATGGAGGCGACCACCCGGTCTCCCGGTTTTTTGCTCGCAAGAATCCGTTTGGCCACCGGGTGCAGGCTTTGCATCGACAGATCCTCCAGCCGTGCGACGCCCGCGCGCTTGTCTGTAGCGGCCCAGTCCGGTGGGATGCCGCTGTCGGGGGCGCCGAGGCCAAACACCAGCAAACGCCGCCCGCCAGGCTGCGACAGTACGGCAGGCGCTTCGGCAGTTTGCCGGTTATGCCCGGCGCCAGCGCTGCACATACCGTTGCTTGACAGGGTGTCTAGCGTATCGGTCAGACCGGCTTCTCCCCAGTCCAGCACATGATTGTTGGCCAGCATGCAGCAGTCGATGCCGGCTGCGCTGATGACCGGGAAGTTCTCCGGACTCATGCGGTAATTGATGCCTTTTGGCTCCGGTCGCCCGCGGCGGGACACCGCAGTTTCCAGATTGATGATGCGTGCGTGTGGCTGGCGAAGTTCGAACTCATCCAGCGCGGCGCCCCAGACATAGGTGAAGTCGACCGGGCGGGGAATCGGGCCATTGAGTCTTTCTGCCAGCCGGACGTAGTCGCCGGCATGCTTGACGTAAGCTTCGTAAAGCCGCGGATCGCCAGGATGCGGCAGTACTGAGTCGATGCCGCGGGCGGTCATGACGTCGCCCGCGAGAAACAGCTTCAGCGTATCGCTAACAGCGGCCATGACACCCTCCCGGATATCCCGATCAGCTCACCGCACGTTTTGCTCGCACACTGTTCAAAATATCAATTTTTCTGCGTGGCCTGCGACAAGCCGATGACGAACCAACCCGGTATTGAGATCAAACACTGTCAGAGCAAGTAGCCAGTTGCCTGTTCGAAGTGGTTGTCCTGCACCCCGGCAATCAGGTGCAATGGAATGTGCTGTTGTGCATCGATGGCGGGGATTTCAAAGCTGCCCACTATTTGAAGGTGTCGCTCACTCAGCCCGGTCGACTCTTCTTCGTTTGCCTTAGCCATTCTCGCGTGGTTCGCTGCGATTTCATTGAGAGTTGACACGTTACATCTCCGGTGACTGACCAGGCGTATCGCTGGAGTCCTTAAGCGTTAATGTTGATTGCTGCCGCGTCAGAATTATGTCGTCCTGGGGCCGCTACGGGCGTACTTAGCAATCCTTGAGCCGTATCCTGCACCCCGTTTTAATAGGCGACGAATGGTGTCGCAGAGTTCTCTCTAAAGGACTTTTACCGAGACCGGATCCTTTGGTCAGGAAATGCTGAACATCTCTTTGCAGGCAGCGTTCTAAACAGGTATGGGAACCCAACAGGAGAAGCATCATGGTTCAGCGCCGCCGACACCATATCTCCCAGATATCTCTTCGATTAGAGGGCTTGCGCGCCAACCTTTCGCAATTCAAGCAGGACGAGCTTGAAATACAGGAAACATTACGTGGATCTCCTGCACTCGAGATCGAAAAAGCTCTGGATGAGGCGTTTGACGAGATACGTGATTCGATAAACCATACCGAAGAACTCTTGAACGCGTTGGTTCAAGATGCTGAAAGAGGTCGTCAAACGCAGGCGAGCCAAGAGGCTGGTTAACGAGAGGGTGAACACGCTCATTGACTGCATGGAGTCGCCCCGTGCAGTCCAGCTGCTCTCCAGGTTCAAGACGGAGAACCAAGGGAACTTTAAAACCCATGAGCCGAAACTGATGTTCAAGAGAGGGAGAGGTTAATGAGAAAGCCCGCTACCGGCGGGCTTTCTGCATCATATTGGAGCATGAAGACGTAAAGATCGGGTCTACTGATCTTTATCTTTATCTTTATCTTGTTTGGTGCTCGAAGTAGCAGCGTTACTCAAAATGCATGATGGCTTCCATCGATAAGAGTGGGTTTGCATGAATTAGGACGCACGGCATTCGTTTATGGTTCTCAGGCTTCAGACAGACGGTGTGAGGCGTCTGGAAACACTATGTACTGGATGCCGGCGCACCTATGAGGGGCGAGGTTTAGATCGGGCATGTCATTTCAGGAGAAGGGGTAACAATGATCCACCGTAAGCCATCAGAGCCTTGGGCTGTTGACGCGATAGCCTACATTCGGGCCTCTTCGGCTTTGAAACGAGAGTTTGCTTTGCTGCAAAACCGTGTCTATCCCGAGACGGAAGAAGATGAAATCAATATGGCGATACCGCTGCACGATCCGGTGTTCGATACATTCTCGTTCTATATTTGCGCGCACGACAGGGTTGTCAGTTATGCCGCGGTCGTAATGAAGCCGATTGAACATGCGGGTGACACATTTGACATTGCCGGGCTGAGTTGCGTCATGACCGATCCAGATTGTCAGGGGCTAGGTCTTGGGTTGAAGACCGTCGCTGCAGCGACTCGTTGTATGGAGCGCAGTAACCTTGATATCGGTGTCTTCACGTGTGATCCGCCGCTCGCTCGTTTCTATGCGCAGGCTGGCGGATGGTCTGTTGCGCCCACTATCATCCTGATCGGCAACCAGGATGAAGAGGCTTTACGCAGCGATACGTTGGGCAAAGTCGTCATGTTGCGGCTGTTTTCGCAGAAGGCAATCGCGAAAGCATCGACATTTACGCACGGGGTTATAAATCTCGCCTTGCCGCAAGGGCAGTTTTTATAGTCCAGGTGTCAATGTGCTCTGCCGCTCGCTGCTCCTGAGACGTAGGCGGGCGCCCGAGCAGCTGGCGCCATCAGATTGGACGGCACCGACCTTTTCCTGCGGGGCTGAGATGAGAAGCACAGTCATCCACGGAAGCTGACTGACACTTCATTGCTATTCGATGAATGCTTGTATATCGCTGTCCAGTTTTTTGATCGCCGCTTTGAAATCGTTGGCGGTAACCGGCTGGCTTGCATTTTTCAATTGCTCACCGAAGACCTTGCGTACCACTTTGGCCACAGTCCGGCCATTGCTTGCGTCGATTATCTCGGCCTCAATGTACAACTCGGTTTCTTGATTACGGTGGCCGGTGGCCGCCTGAGTCGCGCCTATTGCGGCCGCAACCGGAACCACTTCATACCATTTCATACCTTCGTTGGACGTGCTGACCCCGGTAATCGCAGCGCGTACGACCAGGACTCGCGAACCGGCAGGGGCCGACTGAACGTTGGGTACCACACGGTACTTCTGGCCCAGCGCGCTCTTGGCATTGTTCGTCATGTAGGCTTGCAGTTGGTCCAGCGTCTGGCGGTTGACCCGTTCATTGGGCTGTGGTGTCGGGTACAGTTCCAATCGCTTGAAGGCCACCGTGTCATAAGTGTTCGGGTTCCAGGACGGAGTCACCCAACGCATCGCCTTCTCACCGCTGGGTGTAGTGACTTCCTGCAAGTTGTTGTAGTCGGGAAGAAACCCTGAGTACTGTTCTTTCTCCGTGATTCTTGAGGTGCACCCGCCGAGCAGCAGGCCGCTCAAGGCAACGCCGACAAGCAATTTTCTGGACAGACTCATACTGTTTACTCCATGGATTAAGACGTTCAATACCGCATCGAGTTGACGGCAGTGACAGGCTATAGGGCTAATACCTGCACGCTGAATTCCTTATGAGGCGGCCTGCATAGCGTGCCTTGTGTCCTTTGCTGGAGTATGTCCCGCTTATTTCCATGCGGTAGAAATGTTACCCAAATGAAATATATGGCTGGCCGATGTTCCAGCTTTTTCTCCTTCGAAACAATGTTCCCAATCCGAGGGATCGAACCGATCGGTCGTGTCCATCCGAATATTTCGCAGGCTCACCGTTTCCAGGTGTGAAGCGTATAGGGGCTCTGAAAAATAACTCATCAGGATGGAACGACGGCGTGCGCCGATTGAGTTCAGACTGCCCGCATGCACTAAATCGACATCAAACACCAGGATGTCACCCGCCGAACCTGAAAGCTGCACGGACCGGGACTCGTCATTGAAGTCGAATGGCGGCTCTCCCTGCTCAGGGCGATGGCTGCCAGGGACGATACGAGTTGCGCCGTTCTCGGGGCCGTAATCGTCGAAAAAAGCCAGGACGTTCACAATGTCGCCTGGCCGTTGGGCCGACAAGTCGCGGTGCAGCTGCTGATGACCGCCACCTGCAAGAGGCTCGCGACCCTCCACCTGCGAGAGGAAGAACCGCTCTCCGATCAACTCGCCCACCACCGCCAGCACCTGGGGCAGACGACACACAGCCTGAATCTTCGAATCAGAGTCCAGCAGCGAATGGCGCCAATCCATGCCACGTGGCACGGGCCATTGGTCCGCCGGTTTCACGCCCGCATCGAATACAGTCCGAAGGTCTGCAAGCCACTCGGCCGGGATCGCTCGACGGAGCAGTGCATAGCCATCTCGATGAAGTTGTTCGCGGTCAGTCATGGATTGCTCAATTCCCTCGCCATCAACTCGATCAATACAGATCGTTCCCACGCTACCGTACGCTAAGTCATTAATGCCCGGGCATTGGACTGCTTGGGCGTTTTACATCGTGCTTTCGCCTTACCGAGTCAGGGCTCGCAATGCGGCTCGGTTGAGGCAACCGGGACGTACGCAGTAACAGGCTGATTTCCTCTGCGCTGACCGCTCTGCTGAAAAAGTGGCCCTGAATTTCATCGCAGCCGTTTTCACGCAGGAAGGTTTGCTGCTCTTCGGTTTCGACACCTTCGGCAATGACCTTGAGGTTCAGTGTGTGCCCCAGCGAAATCACCGCGGTGGCGATGGCTTTGTCGTTCTCGTTGTCAGGCAGATCGTGTACGAAAGACTGGTCGATCTTGAGTCTCGCGATCGGGAAGCTTTTCAATGCTGCAAGGCTGGAGTAGCCGGTGCCGAAGTCGTCGATCGAGAGACTGATCCCCATTGATTGCAGTTCTTTCATTTTGCTGATGGCTTGCTGAAGGTCTTGCATGATCAGACTTTCGGTCAGCTCCAGCTCAAGGTACATCGGGTCCAGTCCGGTTTCTTTCAAGGCATGCCTTATCCGGTCGATCAGGTCCCTTTCGATGAACTGGCGTGCTGAAATATTCACCGACATGGTGATCGGCGGCCAGCCCGCATCCTGCCAGTCCTTGTTCTGTCTGCACGCGGTATGAATCACCCAGTCGCCGATGGGGACGATCAACCCGGTATCTTCAGCCTGCGGAATGAATTTGATTGGAGACACCATGCCGAGCTCGGGGTGCTGCCAGCGGATCAGTGCCTCTACGCCGATAATCCGACCTGACTGCAAATCCACCTGAGGTTGGTACAGCAACAGGAACTCGTCATGGTTGAGTGCGTTTCGAAGCCCGTCTTGCATGGCAAGCTTGCCCTGAACTTTGTTATTCATCTCGCTCGTATAGAACTGGTAACTGTTGCGCCCCAACTCCTTGGCCCGATACATGGCGGCGTCCGCGTTGCTGAGCAACGTGTCGGTATCGCTGCCGTCGGCAGGGTAGGTGGCCAACCCCATGCTGCAGGTGACGTGGAGTGTATGTCCGCTGAGCTGAATTGGCCGCAGGATGGCTTCCTGGATTTTGTGCAGTGCTGGAGTCACGCCGTCGAGGTCTGAGGGCTGGTCGAACAGGATGATCACAAACTCGTCGCCACCCAGTCGCACGACGGTGTCGGTGCGGCGTACACACTCCAGCATGCGCTGGGCGACGGTTTTCAGCAGTTCGTCTCCCGCACTGTGCCCAAGGCTGTCATTCACCAGTTTGAATTTGTCCAGATCGAGAAACGCCACGGTTACCTGGCGGTTGTAGCGCTGGGCATAAAGTATTGCCTGCTTGAGACGGTCTTCGAGCAGTGTGCGATTCGGCAGTCCGGTCAGTGCGTCATGGTCGCCCATGTAGCGAATGCGCTTTTCGGTCAGTTGGCGTTCTATCGCAATGCCGGCAAGCGGTGTCGCCATGTCGATCAGCCGTGTCTCGCTCGAGCTAGGGCTACGTACGGTGTTGGAATACAAGGCAAACGTCCCCAATACCTTTCGCTCATGGGACAGAATCGGCGTCGACCAGCAGGCGCGAAATCCATAGGGCGTAGCGGCTGAACGGTAGTCCTCCCACAGCGGATCCAGCTCGATATCCGTGACGATGACCGGTTCTCGTCGATACACCGCGGTGCCGCATGAACCGACGTTCGGACCGATCGCAATCCCGTCAATGAGCTGGTTATAGGCTTTTGGCAAACTGGGTGCAGCCCCATGCAACAGGTGCTTGCCATCCTCATCCAGCACCAGGATGGACACCCTCATCCCCTCCAGTTGGGACTCGACCAGGTGAGCCAGGCTGTCGAGGACTTCTGCAAGCTCGGTGCTCCTGGCGATCAGTTCCAGGACACGACCTTGTCCGGCACGGATGACGGCTTCTTGCTCCAATCGGCTGTTTTGTACGGCGAGCCGCTCTGTGGCAATACTCAATTGGACCGTTCTTTTTTCCAGCTGAAGTCGGTCTTCGAGGAATTGATTCACCGCGCGAGCCATGTTGCCGATCTCGTCTTTCCCATGTTCGGCCATCATCAAATGTGTTCTGTCAGTGTGTTCCTGACGCAATTGCCGGCTTATTTCATTCAGGCGCACGAGCACATGACGGCCCATGAAGACCCGGGTCACAAACCAGGCGAACACCAGGCTGGCGCCCAACATGATCAGCACCCATTGCTGGCTACGATTTGAGGCCTCGACCAGGCGTTGCACGGCTTTGCGATAGTCTTCTGTGTAAGCACTGGATTGCGCACGGGCCACCGCGACCAGAACCCCGGCCTCATTCTTCAGCTCCTCATTGAACCGCTGTATGACGTTGTGCTGATTGATGAGTCTCAGGCGCAGGGAGAAGAGATCGGGCGTCTCCACATCGGTGTCGGGTAACTTGCCTGCGGTACGTGACAGGCGCTCATATCGGACCCGCAGGCGTTGCACGGCATCACTGTCAACAGCCTGCGGCAGATCAAAAAGTAACACCGCCAGTTCCAGGCTGGCCGGGGTCTTGGTCGCGGTTAACCGGGTGGTGTGATCCTCCAGGGTCTGCTCGAAGGTGACCTCGGTTTGCAGCAGGCTTTCTCGCAGCTGCGCAACGATGTTGGCGGTATTGCGAAACATCTGACTCGACTGATACATGTCGAGTATCGCCACGCCACTGTTCGCTGCAGTCAGCTGCTGCACCAACTGATCAAGGGCTTCAAGCTGTTCGACGGTCGCTGCATAGCTTGTACGCAGGGAGTCGGGGGAGCGGGTTGTCAGAAGCTGATCGGTCTGGCGTTCGATCAGCAAGGTGCGCTGCAGCATGTCTTGCCCATTTTGCATGCGGACCAGTCGTTCATCCGTCAGCTGGCGAGTGGCGCTGTTTGACGTGCGCAACGCGTAGACCGCCGTTGCACCACCCGCCAGGATCAGTAGCGCCAGCGTCAGAAACGCCAGTGTGAACTGTGCGCGTAGCGATTGCGGCAATAGCCGGTGTCCGAGCCGGGAAGTAACGTCCAATGTCAGGGATTCCATTGGTGGCGATAGATTTCTCGATATTTATTGTCAGGGTCGTACTGGAATTTCTTCCCGCCGTCGAAGGCGATATTGTCGGCATTGACCAGGTGAATCGGCGCTACGAAGCCGCTCACCGGCTGGCCTGAAAACAGCCGGTTCAATTCATCCATCACTTGCCAGCCATGCAGGTTGAGCGGCTCGGCAACGGTGACGGTCTGGTAGGTTTTTGCCTGTATGCGCAAGAAAGCCGAAGCGCTGCCATCACCGGCAGATAACAGACTGATGCCGTCACTCGGTATTGCGGCGTTGGTCAATGAGGCAATCGAGTAGTCGAAATAGATATCGTTGATGGCCAGCGTGTGGGTCCAGCGCTTGCCATAGCGTTGAAGCAGTTCCTTGGTGATCGCCGGCATCTTCTCGCCACTATCGGAGATCGCGACATCGCGCACTTCCAGCAACGTACATTCCCGACAGGCCCGAATGACGTTTTCCATGGCCTTGGCTTTCGCCATGGCGATGCTGTACTTGGAGTCGGTCAGGATGACCACGCCGGCGTGTCCGTTTGACTGTGCCACTGCCGCCATGGCTGTGAGGCGAGCCACTTCGAGCGGGTCGGTCGTGACATTCATGGCCACCGGCGTGCCGTCAATCGGCCCGGGGTGTGCGCCAGCGTGCCAGCCCACCACCGGCACATCCCTGTTGGCGAAGAGGGTCAGCGCCGCATTGTTCTCAAGGGCATCGGAGCCGCACAAAATCAGGCCGTCGGGTTTCGCTGCCAGGGCATCGGAAAAGGCCTTTGCGCGCCCGGCCGATGATCCCGCGCCGTCGAATATCTCCAGCGTCCAGCCCATCGCCTTGGCTGCCTCGCGAGCGCCCTGCGCGACACCGAGAATTCCTCCGTTACGCAAATCTTCTGCGACAAGGGCGATGCTCTTGCCCTTCAGGGCTTGCGGGCCGGATTCAGGGCCGCTCCAGCGAACGGCTTCGAGGGTGGCCCTGGAAACGATTTCCTGCGCTTGAATCACCGTAACCGTGGCGTTCTCGACACCCGCTGCAGTTGGCAGGTTCTGCCCGTATCCGGGAGTTACCGTGAAAAGACAGCAAGCCGCAATTGAAGCTATCCAGAGTAACCAGGGCCTGATCAGACAGGTTCGATCACCGCCTGTGATGTCGGGTCTGGAGCCGATGGCGCGATCATGGTTTGGCATGGCGTCCCTTTTTGCCAGGAGTGCAGCGTTCACTATCCGAAAGGATAGTCGGTTCTGCTGTCATCAGATCTTTTGTGGGTAAAGTCCGTGAGCTTTAGTCCTGAACATTCAGGAAATGGGGCAGGGTGCCATGGCACAAAACAAGGGATGAAAGCCAATTGCATCGTTGACCACTGAGTGGTTTACAAAACTTCGACTTTGCATGAACACCAGGCCAAGAACAGGCACCTGCACAGACGGTGTGAACGCCCGGCAATCTGCTTGCCAATCGTACGGTGCCAAGCCGGGGAGTGATGCCTGCGTGAATTTCAGGGTTCAGCGGGACAAATAGCATTTCAAATCGGTTTGATCAGGCTCGCGCCTTGGTTGCGCACATTGCCAATGGCTGCGCCGACTCTGAACCATTCGAAGGCCTCGGACGGCTCTCCCTGTTGAATCATCATATGCTCGGCGCGCTCCTTGGGTGTGGTCGGGTCGAGCCATTCCCGTGCCACCTCGGGCACCAGTGTTACCGGGCGTTGATCGTGGATGTCCACCATGCCACCTGCCGAATCGGCAGTGATGATCACGAAGCCGTCATACTCGCTAGGCGCGTGTTCGCCGGTCGTAAACTGGCCGATAGCAGCGCACAGGATCGGTGAGCCGTCCCGATGCCGGATCAAATAGGGCTGCTTCTTCGGCCCGCCCTCATCGACCCACTCAAACCAGTTGTTGATGGGGGTGATGGCTCGGTGTGGCCAGATCGCCCGGTAGAATGGGCTATGCGCTACCTTTTCGACTCTGCCGTTCGGTTTCGCTGGCTGATCGGTTGCCCAATGCGGTCGCCAACACCACCTGACCAGGTCGGCGTGCAGCGTGTCGCCCTCCTGGCGAAAGAGCGCGACCCTTGTTGTCGGGGCGACGTTGTACTGCTCGAGCGGCTGGTCGCCAACGGTGTTGACCAGAGCATTGGGCATGCTCAGCGCCGCCACGAAGTCGTGGATGCCCTTGTATTGGGAAAGTCGTCCGCACATGGCTGAACCCTCAAGCTCAACCCTGAGTTTAGACGATCGTTTTCGGGCGCTCTATGAGGTCGTCCAACATACCGGAGTGCAGGTTTAGATAGGAAAAGCGCACCAGGTGCACCCAAGCCCCGGCTAGCCCAAGGTAGCTGCGCAGATGCTCACCGCGACCCCCGAGTCAGCCCGTGCCCATGTGGCGGCGGGGCCATCGTTCGAGGGACGGCTGTGAAGACGCCTCCTACTCGATTGCGATTTTTACTTTAAGCCAGGCAGGCCATGCTCTCGCCAGCCTTTAATCAAAAGGGTTGAACAGCGCAGCGCTGCATCCATTCGCCGGTCGCTACGCCTGAAATTTCACAGGGTCATAGCAATTTAACATTATCGGTTTGCGGCAAGCTGATCTCGGGTCTAGTCTCCCAGCCGATGGCATCGACCCTGTCGCCTTGTACGGCGTCTGCCATCAGGAAAGCGGTAGTGGGAGGGATCCTTGGAATGAGCTCTATATCAGCGCTGATCGTTATAGATACCGATGGTGCACTGGCTAGCGGGTCCGCAATGGACAACGCCTATCTGGTCGACACCAAGGGTTACCTCGGATCATGGGGCGAGGGGACTTCCACGCTCAACACCGTCTGTCAGGACGGACAAGTGGTGATCTGGAGCATCACCGCCATTAACCCCAGTGCCGAGGTGGCAATCACCGGTTTTTCGGGCGACATGGTGTCTAGTGGCATCTGTAGACCGAGCACAAACGGGCCTCAAGGCGATCAATTCTGGTCCGGCCAGGTGCAGTCCAGACAGCAGTTCGCTTCCTTCGCTTACACCGTGACCCTGTCGGTCGGCGGCAAATCCATGTCTTTGAACTCAAATCTGAAAATTGCCTGACGCCGAACCTCGGTGCGCGGCTACCTTGGAGAAAGTAATGACTTTAAAAACCATCGATGTACTGATCGTCGTCGACGTGGAAGCTGCGCTCGCCGGAAACCTGCAAGATAACGTCTACCTTGTCGACACCAACAAATATGTTGGTTCCGGCAATGAGGGTCAGGTTGAGCTCAAGACTGCATGCMAGGACGGGCAACTGATCACTTGGAGCGTGGTGCCGGTTTCACCGTCCAGCGACGTCAGCATCACCCGGTTCACCGGCCAGATGATTACAGACAAGGTGTGTGTGCCGAACCCGTACAAAAACCCGAACGGTGTTTACTGGGAAGGGCGCGTCGAGGCTCAGGGAACCAGCAGCCAGCAGCAGTATTCGGTGGTGCTGACCATGGACGGAACTTCCAAAACCTTCGACCCCTTCCTTGTGATTACTGCCTGATGCTCAGTCCTACTGTCAACTTCGCGAAGACGTTACTGGTTGCGGCACTGAACGAGGTCGTGAGCATCGACAACTATTGTGCCACGACCCGTACCATCTTCATCGGGAAGCTCACGGAGGATCCTGACTGGCTCGCTTCCGTGCGAAACCGGGTGGCGATGTTGGCGGCTGCGGGTGGTGGCTGGATCATGGCGAAACCTTCGATCTGGGCGCCGATTCTGGATCAGTTCGCTACCTATAATGCGACGCTTGCTTCGATCGCCAGCCTGCAAAAGAACGGCCGGCTCGTCACTGTGTCGCAGTGGGTGCAGGTGCTTGGTCAAGTGCTGATACCGCAACTGCAGGCCGCAGCGGTGGCAACTGATGCGGCCGGGGTTGCGTTGAAAGAGCAGCTCGATACTTTCTCGGACATCCAGCCGCTCCTTGAGGCGAGTATTGATCAGGGATGGGAGTCTCTGGCCGCGGAAGAGCAGCAGATGGTGAAGATCGCGGCCGAACTCGCCCGACTTGAAGACTTGGTCGGATCGCTCGGGGACGCTATCACGAGCGGATCGATCAGCGACGGCAAAGGCGTCGTCTCCACGTCCGTGAGCATCGTCTACGATGTCGCGGTCGACGGCGCCGAAGGCGTTCCGTTTCTTTCCTTCTTGACGTCTGCGATCACGATCGGGCGGTTCTTCGCCGACCTTGTCGAAGGCTCCGCAGAAGTCCAGGCGACCTTGCAGAAGATCGCCGAGCTTCAAATCGAAGCGAGCCAGGCCGCTCAGGCCGCCGCAGCGACCAAGTCGGTCCTGCAGCTTCTTTACAACCTGCAACTTTCCTTCAAGTCGATAAACGATGTAGTGCCGCAGCTCTCGCAAATGTGGCGCGACCAGACACAAGGTGTGCAGCAGGCAATCGATGCGCTGAACGATGGCGCTGACCCAGCCGGTTATTTCGATCTGCTGACACTTTCTACCGCCGCTGCGAACTGGCAGACAATCGCCGGTTTCGCCGCATCCCTGACGACGTTCAAGACAGCTACAGGGAGGCCCGTGGTACTCAATCCCCAACAAGCACGGGCCCGATCTGTATCAGCGGTTCACTAAGGAGAGTAAAAATGTCTGACCCAACCCCGCAGCCGGCACTTCAGTCCAAGACCCAGAAGGGATTCCTGTCGCTCATCCTGATCACTCAGGCATGTCATGGCGTCCTTGACACAACCTTCACTGCTCCCGATCCGAAGCCGTCGTGGTACGACGCCCTCAGCACTCACCTCGACGACGCCAAAACTGTGGCCCGCGATTGGGTCGACAATATCGCGCCCTCGGTGACAGCGAGTGTTCCAAAGGCTGTGCTCGACTATGGCACGACGTACCAGGCTCTTACGGCCGAGATAGTGAGCATTTGTCAGGCCAATCCGAATGCGTCGGGGGCGGACAACCAGTATGTCAAGCAGGTTCAACAGCTGATTGGCGGCCTGTTGGACCAGATAACGGAAATCCTGGCCACCGTCGATACAACCAGTACTCAATTGAAGGCCTGGGGAGACCGGTTGCAGACGGCGCACGACAATCTGTCGAGCGGCGCCAGCAGTATCCAGAACGCCGAGGTCGCGCTTCAAAGCGATATCGATGCGATGAACACGGCAATCCAGAACCTCAACGATACGATCACTCAACTGAACAAGTACATGATGGATGCGCAGATCGCCGTCGGCGTCGGCATCTTTCTGGGCGTTGTCGCGCTCGCGCTGGCTCCTGTTTCCGGTGGCGCGAGCCTCGTGGTAGGCGCTGTTGCCGTAGCCGGGATTGTCGGCGGTGCGGTCGAGTGGTCGAAGTTTCAGAGTGAGATCAACTCTGACTTCCAACAGATTGCGGCAGACCAGGTGGAAAAATCCTCCGATCAGGCACAGATTGTGGCGCTCCAGGGGCTTGCGACATCGGCAAATCAGGCGGTCGGCAACATGGTGCAGGCAGAGAGCTCACTTTCTGACTTCCGTACGAGCTGGGCCGGGTTCCACGACGATTTGCAGGGCGTTATTAACGATCTGAACAAAGCCGACAAAGCACTCAGCACGTTGCTCGAAATGGCGTTCACGAATGCGGCGGCGAACGAGTGGCAGCTCGCCATCGATTTCGCCACGACACTGCAGGGCACCCAGATCAACATACCCACCGCCCAGATGAACATGGACGGCACGATCACCTCTCAGGCCGCGTGATCGAACAGGTGCTGCGCGGCAATGTGCCGCGCAGCACTCATTCATTAAGGAGTTATTGATGCCATTAAGTGCCAAGACTGCGGATGCGCAGATCGACGGGGCGATGTCAGCCGTCGTGCTCCTCAATGCTTCGTGCCAGGCTGTCGTCGAGGCCCAGATCGAAGGTGTCAGCTCCAGTTGGTATCCGCAACTCGACGCCGAACTCGGCGCGGCAGAGGACCTTGTCCTCGACTGGCGGCAAAGCGGTGTCCTCTACTTCAGTTCGCAAGTGCTCCAGACGATCCAGCAGGCCGGCAATGCCTTTACTGCCGGTGCACCGCAGATCCAGGCCCTCTTGGCTGCGCTGATAAAAAGCCCTTCCGACAGCGCCCAGGCTCAGCTCGTCAGCGCACTACAAGCGTTGCAGCCGCCGATCCAGTCGATTGTCTCGCAAAGCGGTGATTATCTGACGAAGCTGAAGGCCTTCGAAGTCAACATGCAGACCCCCCATCAGAACATGCAAGCGACCATCGGCGCAGTGCAGGCTGAGGAGCAACGACTGCAGGCCCAGATCACCAGCATCAACGCACAGATCGCTTCCCTGAACACGCAGATCCAGGCGGACCGCGATGCGATATCCAAGGCAGAGTCGAAACGGACCAGTGGCATTATCGAGACGATTTTCGGCGTCCTGCTCACACCCTTCACGGGAGGCGCGTCACTGATCCTGGCGGGCATTGGCGTGGCGTCGATCGCCGAGGCACAAACGCTGATCTCCTCGATGCAAACGCAGATCAGTGGCTATCAGCAGACAATAGCGGGTGACCAGACTGAACTCAGCACCGATGATCGGGTGATTGTCACCTTGAACGGCCTCACGTTATCCACGGGCATGGTGCTCGGTGACATGAACCGCATAGCCATCGCGCTCGACTCGCTCCGTACCGGGTGGACGGCGTTCGCGGGAGAACTCCTGGACACCATCAGCAAGCTCCAGAAGTCTGCTTCAGCGTCCGAGGCGATACTCGCCGAAGCCTGGTATAACGCCGCCTGCGACGAATGGACCGTGATCGTCGAACACGTTGGCGACCTGATCGGCGCCAGTACCAATACCAGCAGCACCAGGGTACGAATACCCTGAAAGGTTGGAGTGCCCACATCAAACGCCACTCAGTTGGATGACCACCGAATCGGGTAATAGGCGCTCAGGTTGAGATGCAGGGAGGGGGCCTCACCTTCGCTGTTCATGGCCAGTTAATCCTTTGGGCCGGTGTAGCGTATGGCCTTCGAGCTATAGCAGTTGTCTTGCAGGTCTTCGTAAGCCTTGTACTTAACTTGGCTACGAGTGGCTGCCCAGACTGTCTTCACCCAGTGGCGGGCGTCGCCGACGTAATGTTCAACATTGAACCAATCTTCAGTCACAACGATTTCTGGTCGCGACATGTTGGCAAAGCGTGCCGAGCCTTCAGTAGGCGCCACCCTCCAAGATCGGATGCGGTGGCGAGATGTGAGTTTGTGGGCTATTGGTTGATGACCCGGCATAAGCCATGAAGACGGGGAGCTACTAATGAAAACGCTGATAGTTGATCACTCTTGGACCAAGATCATCGAGCGAGATGAGTCCGCCAAGGTCGTGCTGGTGGCAAAGATTAAGCAGATCGAAGAAATCGAAGCTGCCATTCGAGCGGTTGAAGGTGAAGAGGCAGCCCGCAATGCTCTAAATGATGGCTTGATAAAGCATGCATTGGCGCGCTGCCTGGAGAACTTGCAGGGATCTGCATCCGTAACGGAGCAGGACTTCTGGATCTGTTACGAGTTTGCGACAACCGCTGCGAAGAATGCTGAGCGAATCATTGACGAAGAGCTTTCGCACGTAGGGTCGTAATCGTAGGCGCCGCCCTCCGTGACGAAAGGCTGTGGCGTGATTCGGGGTTGTGGGCTATTTGTTGAGGATTCGGCATGCCGCCGAATCAAGGAGGCCGCTGATGAAAAGCAAGCCTACGATCAAGGAAATTGCTGACGCCACAGGACTTACAGAGAACGAAGTGGGGGCCTACTTTGCCGACTCGGAGCTAAGGCCGGATGGCACGTGGCTCATCTACTTTGACCCCCGCATATTTGATGACCCTCTAATTTCAGAACGCCTGCGCGATGACCTGAAAGGATTCTTTACTTACGTGATGTCATTTAAGTCTGCTTCGAAATAGGCGAGGGTGGGTCAGACTGAAGCACGCTTGAGCTGAGCTGATGGACAGGCCTTCGGCGCGGCCGGTGAAGCGGCGGAATGTGTTGAGGGTCTTTTTGTCTGGCGGGATCGAAGCCGATAGGCCGTAGTCCTTGCCCTGGATGAACTCGGCGAAGTTCCTCGGTCGGCCCTCGTCGAGCAGTCCCGACAACTCGTCGAAAGTGACCGGCTCACCCAGCTTCGCCTGAGCCATTGCATAGCTGACCAAGGTGTTGGTCTTCTCGCGGGCCGATTCCTCGTTGGACTCTTCCATGAGCTTTTGCAGGTGCTCGACGGCGATATTGCTGAACTCCATGAAGTCTTCGGTGCCGGCCAGGTAGCTGCTGAGCCAGCCACTGAATGGGTGGGCGCCGGATTCCGCATGGAAGAAACGCCAGCCTTTGCCGGGCTTGGCGTTGTAGCTTTCGTTGAGCTGTTGCATCAGTTCTTCGCGGGCCTGGCTTTCGACCCGCTCGCCCGCTTCGACACACCAGAGAACGGCATCCGGGCCCTGGGTAAAACGCTGCTGACCTAACAGCGCAATGATGCAGGGCTTCGTGAAAGCCATCTCCACCACGAGAACGCCGGCCTTGCCTATCCGAGTGCAGTGCTGGTGGAAGGCGTACGCAGGGCTTTGCTGTGAATGCCGCGGCGTGGAAGCTGGCCGGTGGTTGCGCAGTGCCAGCCGCTACCGGCGCCGGCGGCGTGGTTCATGGAGGAACGCGCGCCCGACTTGCCCCGGCGCATGCCCAACGAATGATCGGCATTACCGGCGACGGCGACCGGGGATTGATTGCTCTGGCTGCGTGCCAGGCGCATGTGAGGGGGGTATCACACTGAGGCTTAATGACCTGGCGATGGTCGGTTGCTAGCCCGCGCCGCGCTTGCTTGGTTTTGGAGGCGCGCCAGGACACTCATCGGCCCATCGCGTAACCGTCATGTCGTTGAATTGCTCCCCGATAGTGTCTACGCGCAGGCAAACGCCGCTCTTTGAGTAGAACAAGATGCAACGCGAGCTATCAAAAGAGCAGACATCGACCTCGTAGAACTTGTGTGCAGTCAGCTCACGCTCCACGCCACTATATTCATAGCCATTGGCATGCATTCGCGTCGGCTTCCATCCTTGTTTGACGAGCTTGGACCTGGCCGCGACCAAGGGCTCACCGACCGCGATGCCTGCCGGCCCGCGCCTGTCGTCTGTCGCCTGCGAGCCATCCGCAAACGCTGCGCTGGTGCCAATGCAATAGAGGGCGATGAACGTGAGGATATACCTCCAAGAGGCTGGTGATAGCCTAATTGTGAAATAAACGGACATTTTGAAAGGGAGCCCAAGGCTTGAAACTTCGAACAACCTGGCTGGAAAGAATTTCTGTCTTCCTTTCATCGGTTCTGTTTCTAGGAGGGGCTATTGGTGGTTATTTCAACGATTCGTTGTGGCTCAATCGATGCGGGTCTTTGATCATCGTCGTAGCTGTAGTGGTGGCCGCAATAAAGCTAAAAGACATTCTCGGTCAACAAATACAAAGATTCGTTGAGAAAAATGAGCCCGCTCAGCTTGCCCTGCTATACGAAGCCTACGAAAAATTCTGGGGCGGTAAAATCCCTGAAGATTTCAAAGCAAACTTAACGCGTGATGTTAGGGCGAAAACTGAATCAACCTTCTCCGCATACATCGAAAAACGCGTAGATCGAGTTAAGCGCGTTGAAATTTCCCTTCTGGTACTCGGCACTTTGACCAACGGCTTTGGTGATTTGCTGGTCAATTACTTGAGGGCTGCAATGGCCTAGTCGCCGCAGAAGCACTCACAAGCCTCGCCGGCTGGCGTGATTCGTTGAAGTGGGGTATTTGTGTTTGGCCCGGCATGGAGCCGGTACCAGGAGGCTTAATGGGTGGTGAAGTGATTTTGTCCTGGATGGATAGCCATCCAGGATTGGCGTCATGGGTTCAAGCGATTGGATCGCTCGCGGCCTTACTTGTAGTGATAGGTGTTGCGTGGTGGCAAGGGCACCAATCTCGAAAGCTATTTCGAGATCAGGTTAACCACCAGGCGGAAGAAGCCAGACTTCAACGAGTTGCGTCGCTTAGAGCCACAGCTGAGGTAGCTGAAATTGTCGCTAAACGCGTTATTGAGGCAGCCAGGAAGATGCCAGATATCCTCATGGAGGGGAGTGCGTCTCGCCATAGGGATGCTCTTGAGGCAGCAGCGCTTTGGATTGCAAGGTTGCCTATTTATGAACTCCCTGGAGCTTTGGTCGCCAGAGACGTGCAGAACATTGCCCTTTCCGCAAATCGAATGCTCAAAGTTCTAGATAAAATATCCATTGAAGGGCATCAGTCTGCTGAAAACCACAAATCTTTGTGCGGGCTTAGCGTTGCCGCCGAAAAGGCTTTAGTGGGCTTAACTTCTTTTGCGGATGAATATAATGGCGGAGTCGAAGTAATCAGGACTGCTGATCTTTAAACTGCGCTCAGCGCAGTAGGTGATGGCAGCTCAGGCGCGGCGAACCTTGAAGAAGCACATGGCCTTGGCGCTATCGAAACAATCTTCCAAGCGCTTAAATGCCTGGTACTTGGCCTGGCTTGCAGTTGCTGCCCAGACGCGTTCAACGTGATGCCGAGCGTCCCCGATGTTGTGGACGACATCGAACCAGTCGAAGCACTTGGCGGTGATGACCTGCCACTCTTTGAGAGGCAGCTTCTCGGCCATCTCGCCGTACTGCATCTCGTGTGTCGGATGGTAGTTGCTGATCCGTTTCTTCGGATCTTCATCCAACACCACGCCAATGTAGTGGCCGCGATCCGCAAGGATGACGCCGGGTTTTCCGTAGGCGATGACACGACGACCGACTTCGGCGGGCACCTGATAGTGCTGCCGGACGTATGCGCAGTTGTAGCTCATGATTATCTCCAGTCAGGCGCCGCCCTCCGTGATCGGATGCGGTGGCGAGATGTGGGTTTGTGGGCTATTAATTGATGGCCCGGCATGAGGCCGGATCAAGGAGAACTACATGGCTGGCGAAGAACAGAGCTTTTCTGCGTGGATAAGAAGTGGCGATATTCAGACTTCAATCTATAAATGCCAGGAGCTTTTCAATTCAGGGGTATTTTCATCTGGCGGGATTTCAAACCCGCTGTTCGAGCCCGCCGTTGTTTTCTTGATCATTAATTTGAACGACCTGCTGGGGAAGTCCAAAGCCGATGGGATGCGAATATCAATTGTTGATCACGTCGATCAGACGGAGAGTATTAAGGACGTTACCGACCTTGTTCGAGAGTGCCGAAACTCCGCAGTCCATATCAGCAGCGGCGAGCATCTGTTTGAGTCAATTGGTAAATTCACATTTAACGTAGTTGCAGGTCTTTCTCCCTCCGCATTCAGTCTGAACGGCATAACACTGGGGGGGGATTTCGCTGACGATATCGCGATTTATTACGGTGAGAAGCGGATTTATCTTCGGCGACATCTACTGAGCGCCTTTGAAGCGGTTTCGAAGAATTACCCGCCAGCGCAATAGTGAGGGTGGGTCAGGCGGTGCCGAACAGATCAAGCTGATCAGTTTTTACCTTCCGCTCTTGCTGGCGAGTGACTTCGTGTTCGATCCGCGCTTGAGCGATCGCCGCGTACTGCTCGTTGATTTCGCAGCCGATGAACTGGAAACCCTCACGCGCCGCTGCTTTTCCGGTGCTGCCCGACCCCATGAACGGATCGAGTGCGGTGCCACCGGGCGGTGTGATCAGGCGCAATAGATAAGCCATCAGATCCGTCGGCTTCACCGTCGGGTGCGTGTTACCGGTGGTGGCGGTGTTCTCGACCTTGCGCAGTGTGTTGCCCCGTTTGAACTGAGATCCTGGATTGGCCAGGCCTTCGTGCCGATCGGCGCGACTCGTCTTGGCGCAGTAGAAGAAGCGGGCGGCGCTGCCGGTGTCGCCGTGAAATGCCCCGGCCACTCGATCGCGCTTGCCAGTGATCTCACCAGTACTCGCGGCGCTGGCTTCGCTACCGCGCACTGGTGCGCTGGCACCGGCCTCCGCCGGAAACATTGCAACCACACAATCGCTTCCGTCGTGAATCAGATTGGCTGGCCAGCGCCCGGCCTTTCGCTCGCCGGTGAACTCTGCGTCCTGCTTCCATTTGCCGGTTTCATTGATGTGGTGACCTGGTGCCATCCGCTTCTGGGTGTATTGGCCGCCGGCGGCATCCGGTCCATGAATTCGACAGGCATCGACGTTGATTGGTCCGGTGCCGTGTGCCAGAGCGTTGGCCGCTACCGTACCGATCAGCGGTTTGCGAGCCATGCAGATTGGTTCATGTGCCGGCTTGAGTGCGGTGCCCCAGCCTTCGTGATCACCCTTCAAATTGTGCGATTTGGGAAAGCCCGAGCCAAACACCCACATGATCTGATCGCGGATCTCGAAGCCCGCCATCTCGATGCCGACCGCCATGTGGTGGTAGGTGCGAGCCGCGGCGAACGACAGCAGGTGTCCGCCGGGCTTGAGTACCCGAAGCGCTTCCGTTGCCCACTCAAGCGTGAACGACTGGAAGGCACGCATGCCGCTGGGTGTCAGGTCGTACTTGCCGGCCTCGGCCGCTACGGATCGATGTCCGCCGTTCGGCCCGCAAGCTGAGGCGTGTGACGGCATGCTGGCTCTGTAGGCGGCGCGGTCTTCGATGTCCTGCCCATCCCAGCTCTTGCCCATGAACCGAATCCCGTAGGGCGGATCGGTCACGACGCTGTCGACTGAATTGTCAGGCAACAGCCGCATCAGCTCCAGGCAGTCGCCGACCAGTATCTGGTGGGAAGAGGTCATAAGTGATTTCCAGTCAGGCGCCGCCCTCCATTCAGAGCGCGGCGTAGCGGTGGGTTTCAGGCGGCTGCGCGCTTGAGTTGGTCGGTGAGCTGGGTAGGAAGATGGCTCAGCGTCAGAGTGCCCCCTACCTTGTCGAACTTGACCTTCGAGCCCAGTAGGTGCTGCTCGAAGCTGATCGACAAGCCGTCAATGCGGCCGGTAAAACGCCGGAATTTGCTGAGGGTCTTTTTGTCTGGCGGGATCGAATCCGAAAGGCCGTAGTCATTGCCCTGGATGAACTCGGCGAAGTTCTTCGGCTGTTCCTCGTTGAGCAGTTCCGACAGCTCCTCGAGAGTGACCGGCTCGCCGATCTTGGCCTGGGACATTGCGTAACTGATCAGCGTGTCAGTCTTCTCGCGGGCCGATTCCTCGCCGAGATCTTCGTTTTCAACGAAGTCGCTGAAGGCCTTGAGCAGGGTTCGGGTTTCACCTGGTCCGTCGATGCCTTCCTGAACTCCGATGAAATCGCGGAAATATTCAGTGACGCGCCTGCCTTTCTTCGCCTTGAGGAATGACACGTACTGCTTCGAGGCCGGGTTGTTTTTCCACTCAGACAAATTGATCCGTGCTGCGAGGAAGATGCTGTCGAGGTCCAGGCGCCGGATAGACTGTAGCGTGAGACCGTCAGTCATGATTACCGCTTCTGCTTCCTGCACCAGGGCGATGACCAGGTAATCGGTCATGCCCTGCCGGTAATGGCAGAAGAGGACATTGCCGCCGACGGTCAGATTGGATTCTTCCATGAGCTTTTGCAGGTGCTCGACGGCGATGTTGCTGAACTCCATGAAGTCTTCGGTGCCGGCCAGGTAGTTGCTGAGCCAGCCGCTGAATGGGTGGGCGCCGGATTCAGCATGGAAAAACCCCCAGCCTTTGCCGGGCTTGGCGTTGTAGCTTTCGTTGAGCTGTTGCATCAGTTCGTCGCGGGCTTGGCTTTCGACCAGTTCACCGGCGCTGCGGTGCAGGATGGCCGGGTTTCCGTCGGGCTTCTTGTCGATCTTGTGAATCACGCTGTGGAGAACAGGCATTGCGATTACCTCGGGTAGGCGCCGCCCTCCGTGACCGGATGCGACAGTGGGGTTGGAGGGGGGGATGTTGCTCCATCGACAACGGATGGCATTTTGATATAGTCGGGATCGAATCGAAGAAGGGCTCCCGATGTACCAACAACAGTATTGGGTTGAGTTACAGAACCTTAAGGCGCACGTCTACTACCTGGAGCTGTATCAGCTGGGATCTGAGTCTGTTGAACGATGGATCAGCATCATTCTGGCTATTGCATCGTCGGCGAGCATAGGTGGGTGGGTGATCTGGAAGGATTACGCCTTTGTTTGGGCGTTTTTTATTATGATCACTCAGGTTATATCGGTGGTTTATAAGTTCCTCCCTTTCAAGGCGCGAATAAAGCCGCTGGCCTCCGCAGGAGTAGAGCTCTCTCTTTTAGCTGATGATGCTGAAAAAGGCTGGTTTGACGTAGCTCAAGGAAATCTAACTGAGCGTGAAATCAATGACAAACGCGTTGCGATACGGAAGAAAAAGTCTGCTGTAATGAAGTCAGCTTTTTCAGGAATGGTTTTTCCAGAAAATGAAAAGCTGATGGCCAAAGCAGAAGATCAAATGCGGAAATATTTCAAAAGCCATTATCAGGAGCTTCAAGATGAGCGATAACAAACCGTCTACCGGTCACAAGCGGCCATCGGGCCCAACCCAAGCAAATGACAGAGGTCTACCGCCGGTACAAAACACTTTGCCAATGCCTAAAGTACAGCCGCCCAAAAAAGACAAGTAACCACCCAGATTTCAAACGGATGCAAAGCTCTCGTCGCCCGGGTCTTTGCGCAGCTCCCGCAAGCTCTCATTCCGAAACATCCGCGCCACGTTTTCGCTTATCTGCACTTTGTGGCGCGGACTTTCTATCGCCTGGTATGACAGGGTCGGCCCAAGAGCATGAGCGTTCAGTATCAGGTTCTGCACCGCCTCGCTCATCTCCTCGATACCGTTCCAGGCCATCAGTTCGTCAAGCTTCTGCCGGGTGCCGAGCCTGAGCCGGTGCCGCAACTCCTTCTCGTCGTACTCGATCCGCTTCTCGGCGGCCTTCGGGCTCTGGTCCTGGCGCGGCGGAAGACCTGGTGGATGAGCTCGCTACGCTGTTCCCGCTCTACCTCAGGCTCAACCGTGCAGATTTCGAAGTCATCGTGCTGACGCCGGTAGAGCCAAGCCCCGGCATTCCCGACGACACCACCTACACCGTTGCGGCGTCGTTCCAGTACCGCGCTGACACCAACTAATTACGCCCGTTGGGCAAATCCAGAACCCGCCTTGTGCGGGTTTTGTCATTTCTGAAAAGAGGAAAAACCATGGGCTTCAAAATCCCCAACGGCGGTAAGCACTGGGCAGCTCGCTGATATGGCGCGCCAAGTTAGCGCAACCGTGGGCACCACTGGCCAAGCCGCCGAAGCGCTCGCGGCACTGGCAGGGAATGGCAAGATCGCAGGCGAAAGCTTCGCCGGCATCACGCAGGCCGCCGTGTCTATGCAGGAAGCAACCGGTAAAGCGATCAGTGAAACGATTGCCGAGTTCACGAAGTTGGCGGATGACCCCGTCAAGGCATCCGCAGCACTGAACGAGCAGTACCACTATCTGACAGCCTCGGTTTACTCGCAGATTGCTGCACTGGAAGAGCAGGGCGACCATGCTGGCGCAGTGAAGTTGGCGACCGAGCAGTACGCCGATGCGATCAACGAGCGTACGCCGAAGATTCTGGAGAACCTGAGCTTCTGGGAGAAGGGCTACAACGCGGTAGCTCGAGCTGCTGACAACCTCAAAAATATAGGTCGTCCAGACATCGGCGCCGACATTGAGCAGGCACGGCGTAACTTGGCTGGCGCCCAATCTGGGGATGTTGGGCTGTTCCAGAACAAGCAGGAGATGATCGACTTCTACAGCAATCGTCTCAACATGCTCGAGGACCAGAAGGCTGCAGAAGCTGATATCGCCAAGTACGAAGGCGAGCAGGCGAAAGTCCAGCAAGATGCTGTTGCGGCGATGACAAAGGTTGATGCGCTCACCAAGTCATCGTGGACAAATGAGCAAAAGCGCACAGATGCGCTGAAGGAATACCGCCGGCAGCTCGACGATATTCGCAAGGCCGACCCCAAAGACAAGCGTCTTGATCAGTCGGTCGTCGACAAGAACATTGCGAACATCAATGACAAGTTTAAGGACTCAAAGGCCGCAGCAGGCAGTGTCGATCTCACCGGTTTCAACGACGCAAAAAAACAGCTCGCCTCGATCGTGGCCGATTACAGCAACGCCCAAAAACAGCTGGAAGCCGCGCAGAAAGCTGGTCTCATCTCCCAGGCTGAATATGCCCAAAAGCGCGACGGCCTGATCGGCAACGAACGGGACGAGGTCACGGCAGCCTACGAAGCCGAAATCGCCGCGCTGGAAGCCGTGAAGAACAAATCCAGCACCACGGCAGCGCAGCGTATTCAGCTGGACCAGAAGATCGCCGACGCACGCACCGCAATGGTCAAGGCGCAGAAGGATGCTGACAGCCAGCTTGAAGTAATCGCGACAAACGAAACCGGCCGACTGGCCAAGCAAGAGCGCGCGATCACTTCGTACGTTCAGGCGTTGAGTCAGCAACAGAAGGCGCTGGAGCTGGCCGGGCGGCGCGCCGTTATCGGCGTTGGCCAAGGCGACCGGCAGAACGCACTCAGTGGCGAGCTGAACAACCAGCAAGACCGGTTCGCTCAGCAGTCACTAGAGCTGGAAAACCAGCGCTCCGATCCGTCGCGCAATATGTCCGACGAAGAGTTCACTCGCAAATCCCAGGCCCTCGCCGACGCGAACAAAGCGGCAACCGACCAGATCCGGCAGAACTATGCCGATGTCGAAGCGGCGCAGGGTGACTGGACCAAGGGCGCGACTTCGGCCTGGGCCAACTATCTGGATTCGGCGCAGAACGTTGCCGGCCAGACCAAAAGCCTGTTCGGCAATGCCTTCAGCTCGATGGAAGACGCGGTCGTCAACTTCGCCATGACCGGGAAGTTGTCGTTCGCCGACTTCACCAAGTCGATTCTGGCGGACATGGCGCGGATTGCTGCGCGGCAGGCCAGCTCGGCATTGCTGAGTAGCCTGGTCGGTGCTGGCATCAGTTACTTCACTGGCAGCGGTACCGGAGCAACAGGTGCTGCAACGGCCGGTGGTGCGGAGGCTGGCGCGCAGAGCTTCGGCAGCCAGTTCGATGCCAGTTCCGCCTCGGTGACCTTCGGTGGTGGCCGGGCTTCGGGTGGTGGTGTTGATCCCAACACGCTGTATGAAGTGAACGAGAAGGGGCCGGAGCTGTTCAGCCAGGGTGGCAGGTCCTACCTGATGACCGGCGCCGAGGGCGGCAGTGTGACACCGCTGACATCTGGCGGTGGGCCTGGTATCTCGGCAATGGGCGACGGTGGGGCGTCAGCAACGCAGATAAACGTTGTGGTGAACATCTCCAGCGATGGCGGTACCGATGCCTCCAGTGACTCGCAAAGCGCTGCAGCAGACGATTTCGCCAAGACAATCGCGCCGATGATCGAGCGAGTCTACGAGCAAAAAATGCGCAAGGACTTGGGGCAGGGCGGGCGAATCCGTACCGCAATAAAGGGTGGTTGATGCCCGCAAAAATCCTGCTTAAAGGACTCTTTTGACTTCAGCTATGGCTTTTTCCTCAATTTGAGAAAAGGTCAGGCCGGAGTCAAACGGGATGGTCACGGTGGCCTCTCCCATAAAGATGCCCTCGTAGCCTTCATCAGGGTCCAGCTGTAGGCGAACCGAGAATATTTCGGGCTCTAAGTCTGGGTTATGACTGACAGATTGAATCCGAATTTGCATTTGGCGCTCCCTCTAGAGGTCAGTCGAGGCTACTCCGAAGAGTCTAACCACGAAAGGACAATACATGGCACTCGAGACATTCAATTGGCAGATCGAAAAGGGTGCCGCCGGCGAGATCAGCCAGCGGACCCGGACCAAGCAATTCGGCGATGGCTATGGCCAGACAGTTTCGGACGGCATCAACAACAAAATGCAGTCCTGGCCTTACAGCCACACCGGCGGTGCGGCGCGGATCAAGGAGATCATCACCTTCCTCGATCGCCACCAGGGCGCGAAAGCGTTTCTCTGGACGCCGCCACTCGGCGAGCTTGGCCTCTACAAATGCAATGGCTACAAGCCAACCCATAAGGGCGGCAACGTGTACACGCTGACCGCCACCTTCGAACAAACCTTTCACCCATAAGGGAAACCCTGATGGCATTAATCACGGACATCCAGAAACTGGAGCCCGGCGGGGAAGTGCGGCTGTTTGAAATTGACGGTACCGAGTACGGCGCCGACGTTCTGCGTTTTCACGCTCACGCAATCCCGCACTCGCCGGAAGAGCTCTTGGCTTATGCCGGCTCGCCGGATGAGCTGCCAGCGAAATCGATCTGGTGGCAAGGCAACGAGTACGCGGCCTGGCCGGTGCAGATTGAAGGTATTGGCGCGGACAGCAATGGCACTGCTACTCGCCCAACCTTCAGCGCTGGCAACGTCAACGGACGCATCACAGCGCTGTGCCTGGCGTTCGAGGACCTGCTGAAGTTCCAGCTGACGGTTCGCGAGACTTTGGCCCAGTACCTGGATGCGGCGAATTTTCCCTAGGGCAACCCGACCGCCGACCCGACGCAGGAAGCGCTGGAAATTTGGTACATCGACCAGAAGACCGGCGAAGACGGCGAGGTCGTGCAATGGGAGCTGTCCTCGCCGGGCGAGATCGATAACCACGGGCTACCCGGTCGGCAGATGACGACCTTCTGCCACTGGGCCATGACTGGCGGTTACCGCGGACCGAATTGCGGCTACACCGGTGCACTGATGTTTGATGACGACGACAACCCTACGGATGACCCGAGCAAGGATCAGTGCAAGGGCGGCCTGAAGTCCTGCAAGTTGCGCTTTGGACAGAACAACCAACTCCCGCACGGTGGTTTCCCCGCCGTGTCCCTGATCGCCCGGAGCTGAGCATGCACAAACATATCTTGAGTGCGATCCAGGCTCATGCGGCAGCCGAGTACCCGAAAGAGTGCTGCGGCCTGGTGCTGACGATTGGACGAAAGCAGCAGTACTTCCCGTGCCGGAACATCGCGACCGAGCCGAGCGAGGAGTTCCGGCTTGATCCGGAGGACTACGCCGCGGCGGAAGACCTGGGTGAAGTGATCGGGGTCGTTCATTCGCATCCGGACGCTACCAGCCGACCGTCACCGCGAGATTTGGCCATGTGTGAGGCCACGGCTTTGCCCTGGCACATCCTCAGTTGGCCCGAGAGTGACCTGCGCACTGTTATGCCTATAGGTGAAGTGCCGCTGTTGAAGCGTCCGTTCGTGCACGGTGCCTGGGATTGCTGGCAGGTCTGCGCGGATTGGTACCAGCGTGAGTGGGGGCTTGAGTTCGAAGCGTTCAAGCGCGAGGACGGCTGGTGGGAGAGTGCGGAGTCGGCGAGCCTTTATGAGGCGAACTACGAGGCCGCCGGCTTCATGACGGTGGACCGACCGCAGCGCGGCGACATGATCGTGATGGAAGTAGGGCGGACAGTTCACCCGAACCACGCCGGGATATTCCTTGGCGCCGATCCGGCATTGCCTGGCGAGGACGCCGCGACCTTCGGCTCCGGTCCTTTCCTGCTGCACCACCTATACGGCCGCCCGAGCGAGATCGTCGTCTTCGGCGGCCCATGGCTCGACCGAACACGCCTGATCCTCAGGCACAAAAATGCACAGAACGAACGCTTCGCTTGCGAACGCCTTAAATCTAGGTGAATATGCGCGCCTTAATAGGTAGGGGGGGTATGGTATGTCGCATGTTCATGGGCAAAAAGACGATCTGTTGAAGCGTGTTCGGCGTATCGCCGGGCAGGTTCAGGCGATAGAGCGAGCGTTGGAGTCAGATGCCGACTGCGCCAAAACGCTGCATCTTGTCGCGGCTACACGTGGGGCAATGAACGGCCTGATGGATGAAATTATCGAAGCTCACGCTCACGCACATGTCGCCAACCCTGAGCTGAGCGATGAAGAACGCGCCAAAGGCGTCGAAGAGTTGCTCGAAGCCATCCGTCGCTATTCGAAATAGGTCCTGTCATGCCAAATTTTGCAGAACTGCTTCAACAGGGCGGCTCCCACGCGTGGCTGTATTTCCCCAGCGCGATACTGTTGGGCGCCTTGCACGGGCTGGAGCCCGGCCATTCAAAGACCATGATGGCAGCGTTCATCATCGCCATTCGCGGATCGGTGAAACAGGCGGTGCTGCTGGGCCTGGCCGCAACGCTCTCGCACACAGCGGTGGTGTGGCTGGTTGCCATTGGCGGCATGTACTTAGGCAAAGGCCTGGATGCTCAAACCACTGAACCTTACTTCCAGCTCGCGTCCTCCGCGCTGATCATTTTGATTGCGCTCTGGATGCTCTGGCGTACATGGCGCGGCGAGCAGATGTTCAAGTTCGAGCAAGGTGATGATCACCACCACGGCGAGCATGACCATGGTCATCACGATGAAACCCATCGCATCGATACGGGCCATGGCCGCATCGAACTGTCGATCTTTGAAGAAGGCATGCCTCCGCATTGGCGTTTGAAAGCACTGAGCGGGCATGCGTGGGCCGCTTCGGACGTTCGCCTGATGACTACCCGTCCAGACGGCAGCACCCAAGCGTTCTCATTTATTGAGCGTGAAGGCTTCCTGGAGTCGACCGTCGACATTCCCGAGCCTCATGAATTCAGTGCGCGCTTGAGCCTTGGGCATGCAGGTCACTCCCATGATTACGATCTGGAGTACCAGGAGCATGATCACGGGCATGTGCATTCCGAGCTGGAAGGCCTGGAGTTGTCGATTGACGGCTATCAGGATGCTCATGAACGAGCGCATGCCAATGATATTCGCAAGCGCTTCACCAGCCGGGAAGTCACCACGGGCCAGGTCGTCATGTTTGGTTTGACGGGCGGTTTGATCCCTTGCCCTGCCGCCATCACCGTTCTGCTGCTCTGCCTTCAGGTTAAAGAGGTCGCTCTGGGAGGCATGCTCGTTCTGTGCTTCAGCATCGGTTTGGCGCTTACCTTGGTTGCTGTTGGTGTTGCTGCGGCCATTGGTGCCAAACAAGCCTCCAACCGATGGCCTTGGCTGGGTACAGTTGCACGTCGTGCACCTTACCTGTCCAGCGTGTTGATCATTGGTGTTGGTCTTTACGTGGGCATCCATGGCTGGATCGGCTTGAACGCATAAGGCGACGTTTGGGGAGTTTGTGAGGGGCGAAACAGGGTTGATCCCAAAATGCAGTTGTAATCTCTGTGAGCTGTCAACACAGCGAAGCCCAGCTCACTCGCTGGGCTTTTTCGTTTCTGGGGCTCGGCCAGGCCTTGTCCGCGCCGAAATTGGCGCAATCCCAGTCCTTGGGCTTGCAGGCAAAGGACTGGGGGAATCCGTTGTGTGGGGGCAGGAGGCTACTATCCGAGGGCAGTCGGGCGTTACTGGGGATTCGTACAGGTGGGAAAAAGCCCAGTTTAGTCCTGGGCCTTGTTGTTCCGTGGAGACCTCATACTGACGGTCAAAACCGCCAATGACAAAAATATAAACTTTTTAGAACGTGAGGGATCAACAGTACAAGGGGGATGACTGAAATCGGGGTGTCGCCGTTTTATGACATAGCGCTCAGTGGTGGCATCCATGCATGGGTTCTGTAAGAGCCCGGGAGTCGTCATCATGAGATCCATCCATACACGAACCCTTTCAAGAGCTGTCTTGGCTATTCTGTTAGGTTTGTCTCCTGTGGTGCTGCATGCCGCTACTGCAGAGCCGGTTGACATGTCGGCTGTAAAATTGGAGCCGCAGCAGCAAAACGGAATAGCGTATCTATCGGGCGGTATTGGCGAGGACGAGTCGAAAGCCATCCAGCAGCAGGCCAAGAGCTACAGTCTGCACATGACTTTTTCCGCAGGGCCAGCTAATGAGTACACCTCCGATGTTAACGTTGTGATCCAGACGGACAAAGGTCATGAAGTACTATCGTTGAGCCAAGTAGGCCCGATCGTCTACGTTAAATTGCCGGTAGGCAAATACCTTGTCGTCGGCAGCCGCAATGGACATGAAGAGCGGCAGACGGTCGCAATCGACGACCACTCAAGTCGGAATGTGGTTTTCCACTGGAAGGATGCGAGCTTAACCGCTCAATAGATATAAACCCCCTTGAGCAGCGCGATGCGCTGCTCAATTTTTTACCGATACCGGCGCTGAGATCCTGAATACCTGACACGAAAAAGCCCAGTCTAGTGCTGGGCTTTGTTGTTTCTGGGGATTCGTACAGGCGAAAAGAGCAACTGGTAAGGCTAAGCGTCGGCCAGCAGCTTCGCGAGGAAGGGAGACTCTCTGCAGCAGACTTCATCGATCTGCTTACGGACGTGATCATGTGTGGAACTATCGTGCGTAACCACGGAGAACTCTAAGCCGGTAACAGCTGATAAAGTTTTCAGATATCAGACTGCACCTGCTGCTCCATGGAGCACTTACCATTACCCGTGACTCGGGCTTTATTGGCTTTGCTTGTGACATGGGGGTCTATGTCGATGGCAAGCTTGTGGCAAAGATCGGAACAAAAGAGCGCGTGCAGCTTTATTTGCCGGTTGGGAGCTATGTCGTTGGGGCTGGCGGAGTCGGCGCTGGTCTGTGCGAAAGCCCAAGACGAGCGCGCGAGGTGTCCATGGGGGCGGGGCAGACCAAACGGTATAGGGTTTTTACAAGTAGCGAAGGCGATGTCGATATATTGCCAAGCACAATTTAATTCATCGAGCCGCCTCCGGGCGGCTTTTTATTATCTGGAGAAGCCCATGGCAGCAACAGCTATCCACCACCAGCCAACTACAACCATCAAGCTTTCCGGCTCGCTTGCGCAGAAGTTTGGTCGCCTCCATCCGAAGTGTCTTGACTCAGGACGGTCATGGGAAGTCTTTAAGGCCTTAAAGAATACGATCCCTGGGTTCGAGGAAGAGATCAAGCGCTTGGATCGCCTGGGTATGCGATTTGCGATCTTTCGTAACGGCAAAAATGCCACCGAAAAAGAGTTCGAGCTTTCTGGCACACGAGAAATTCGAATTGTTCCTGTTATCACCGGTGGCAAGCGAGCTGGATCGTTCCAGACTGTTATAGGTGCCGTGTTGATTGTTGTGGGAGCAGTGGTAACAGCTATGGGAGGAGGGGCTGTAGGTGTGCCCATGATGAAAATGGGGGCAGTGATAGCAGTGGGTGGCATAATCCAGATGCTCAGCCCCCAGGCCGGCGGCCTCAAGACCAGCGCCGCCCCCGAGAACACCCCCGGCTATGCCTTCGGCAGTGCCAAGAACACCACGGCATCCGGCAACCCGGTACCGCTCTGCATCGGTAAACGTCGGGTAGGCGGCGCGATCATCAGCGCCGCCATCTACGCCGAAGACCAGATGTAGCCGGACCACCAAACACCGCAACCGCCCATGAGGCGGTATTTTTTTGCCTGGAGAAAAGCATGGGCGCAGCACAACAGCTCGACATCTACGGCGCCAAGGGTGGATCGGACAAACCCAAGACGCCAACCGAAGCGCCAGATAGCCTGCGTTCGGTGGCGATGGCCAAGATCCTGATCGCGGTGGGCGAGGGCGAGTTCGCCGGCCAGCCAACGGCGCAGGACATCTATCTGGACAACACCCCGCTGCAAGACCCTCAGGGCAATATGAACTTCCCGAACGTGAAGTGGGAGTTCCGCAGCGGCTCGGTCGAGCAGGACTATATCCAGGGCATCCCCTCGGTCGAGAACGAAACTACCCTCGGCATCGAGTTGCGCAGCGGCACGCCGTGGGTGCGGGCGATAAGCAATACCGAGCTGTCGGCGGTGCGCCTACGCTTTGCCTGGCCAATGCTTCAGTCGATTGATTCAAGCGGCAACGTCAACGGTTACCGGATCGAGTACAAGGTCGAACTGGCTACCGACGGCGGTGCCTATCAGCAAGTACTCAGCGAGGCCGTGGACGGCAAGACCACCAGTAACTACGAGCGCACCCGGCGGATCGATCTGCCGACGGCCACCAGCGGCTGGCTAATCCGCGTGACCCGCATCACGCCAAACCAGAACAACAACAAAATCGCCGACACCATGAACATCGCGGGCTTCACCGAGGTAATCGACGCGAAGCTGCGGTACCCAAACACCGCGCTGCTCTATATCGAGTTTTCGGCCGAGCAGTTTCGCAACATCCCGGCAGTCACGATTGACTGCAAGCTGCGCAAGTTCCAGGTGCCGAGCAACTACGACCCGGAGACCCGAAGCTACACCGGGATCTGGGACGGCACTTTCAAACTGGCCTGGACTGATAACCCGGCCTGGGCAACCTACGGCATCACGGTCAACGACCGCTTCGGCCTCGGTCGACGCATCAAACCCTGGCAGGTGGACAAGTGGGAGCTGTACCGGATCGCCCAGTACTGCGACCAACTGGTGCCGGACGGGAAGGGTGGCCAGGAGCCGCGCTTCATCTGCAACCTGAACCTGCAGGGCAAGGCTGACGCCTGGTCGCTACTGCGTGATATCTCGGCGATCTACCGTGGCATGACCTATTGGGCTCAAGGCCAGGTCTTCACGCTGTCCGACATGCCGCGCGCGACAGACTTCGACTTCACCTACACCCGGGCGAACGTGATTGAAGGCAAGTTCACCTACTCGAGCGCTTCGGAGCGCACGCGGTACAGCCGCGCCCTTATCAGCTACGACAACCCGGCGAACAACTACGATACCGACGTCACCGCTGTAACTGACGCCAAGCTCCAGCGGCGCTACGGCGACAATCCTCTGGAGATCAGCGCAATCGGTTGCACTCGCGAGTCTGAGGCGCAGCGTCGCGGTAAGTGGGCGCTGCTGACCAACTCGAAGGATCGCGGTATCACTTTCCGTGTCGGCCTCGATGGTCGTATCCCGCTCCCGGGTTATGTCATTCCGGTGGCAGATGAGCTGCTGGCCGGCAGGCCAATTGGCGGGCGGATCTCGTCGGTGAATGGCCGCGCCATTACCCTGGACCGCGACACCCAGGCCAAGGCCGGTGACCGACTGATCCTGAACCTGTCCAATGGCAAGTGCGAAGGCCGCACTGTTCAATCGGTAACTGGCCGCGTGGTGACTGTCACTGTCGCCTACTCGGCCGCGCCAGAGCCTGAACTTGTTTGGGCTTTGGATGCCGACGACTTGGCCGTGCCGTTGTATCGGGTGACCAGTGTGTCCCGACCAGAGCCTGGTGTATTTGAAATCTCGGCCGTCCAATACGACCCGAGCAAGTTCGCTCACATCGACACCGGCGCCCGCCTTGAAGAACGCCCGATCAGCGTGATTCCAATCACCGTGGTTCCGGCGCCGGCCAGCGTTACCGTCACGTCGAATTCGGTTGTGTCCCAGGGTATTGCTGTCGCCACCATGACCGTCACCTGGCCTGCCGTGAATGGCGCGGTCGCCTATGACGTGGAGTGGCGCAAGGACAGCAGCAACTGGATTAAGGTGCAGCGTGTCGGCACTACCAGCGTCGATGTGGTGGGTATTTACGCCGGCGCCTACCTGGCCCGTGTCCGCGCGGTGAGCGCCTTCGATATCTCGTCGGCGTGGCGCAGCTCGATGCTGACCAACCTGAAAGGCAAAGAAGGCCTGCCGCCGGCAGTGTCGTTCCTGACCGCCACCTCACTGCTGTTCGGCATTGGCCTCAAGTGGGGCTTTCCGGCCGGCGCCGAGGACACCCAGCGCACGGAAATCTGGTACGGCCCGACTACCAGCCTTGAGGCAGCGACCAAACTGGCGGATCTGGCGTATCCGCAAAGCGACTACTCAATGCAGAGCCTGCTGGCGGGCGCCACGTTCTTCTTCTGGGCGCGGCTTGTGGATCGTACTGGCAACATCGGTCCGTTTTACCCGGTAGTAAATGGCGTGATGGGGCAGGCCAGCAGCGACGCCGGTCCGGTGCTGGACTTGCTGACGCACAAGCTGACCGAAAGCCAATTCGGTGAGCACTTGTTGGGCCGAATCGATTTGATCGATGGCGATGGCCCTGGCTCAGTCAACGAGCGGCTCGGCGAACTGAAAGAAGAGATTGGTGAGCTGGTCGACACGCTGGAATACGACCCTGCCAAGGCTTACGCCATCGGCGAATCGGTTCGCCTGGGGCAGCGCCTGTACACCGCCAAGATTGCGGTACCGGCCGGCGCCGGCAACGCGCCGCCGAACGTCACCTATTGGCTCGACACTGGGCAGGTAGTACAGACGGCGAACGGCCTCGCGGCACAGGTCACCAAGAATACGGCCGACATTACCGTGATTGATGGCAAGACCACGTCCACCGCGAGCCAGCTCCAGGCATTGCAGGCTTCGTCCCGCGATGATGATGGAAGCGGGGATTTGGCGGATGCGTTGAATGGCTGGCAAGCCACTGCGAACTATGCGCAAGAAGTTCGCGTGCGGACCGACCAATACTCCGCGCAAACACAGCGCATTACGTCCCTTGACTCTCGCGTTGGTACGAGCGAGTCGAAGATCACTATTGTCGAGACGACGATGGCGACTAATCAGCTCGCGATCTCCCAGCAGGTGGAGACGCTGAAGACCTCAGTCGGCAGTAACCAGGCGGCTATCCAGGCTGAAGCCACTGCCAGGTCTGACGCGGTCGGGTCGCTCTCAACGCGCGTTGATACGGTGCAAGCGAAAGCCGATGGGGCGAGCGCCGCGGTTCAGCAAACCTCCAGCGCTCTCGCAACCACCAACGGCAAACTGGCGTCGATCTGGTCGGTGCGGATGGAGCTGACGGCGAACGGCCAGCCTTATGCGGCCGGTTTCGGCCTGGGTCTGGAAAGTGGGGCTGCCGGCACAACATCGCAGTTTGTGGTGCGTGCGGACACCTTCCTGGTGATGAACACCAACGCCCAAGACCCGGTTTCTTTCTTCGGGATCACGGGCGGCCAGACCTTTATCCGGGATGCTTTTATTCTGGATGGCTCGATCACCAACGCGAAAATCGGCAGTTACATCAGCTCGACCAACTACATCGCTGGTCAGCAGGGGTGGATTCTCAACAAAGACGGCACGCTGGAAATTAACGGCGTTGTCCCTGGTCAGGGGCGGCTGGTGATCAATTCGCTCAATGTTTCGGTTTATGACGCCAACAACGTGCTGCGCGTGCGTCTTGGATATCTGGGGTGAGATATGGCTTATGGAATGCGAGTGTGGGGCGCCGAGGGGGGGCTCCAGCTCGATGAGAACTCTTTTACGATTCGTGTTGCGTTATCGATCCTGGTGACGTTCCCCGTTGGTGGAAGCAAGAGCAATCAGGATTTTTCGGTACCGGGTGTCGGCCCGGGTAACGGTTCGGCGATTGTTGTTTCGGTAGGGGCCTACAGCGATAGCCAGATGCAGTTCGAAACAGAGCTGCTCGATAACGTCGCCCGGGTTTACAACCATACCCGTGGTTTTGCGGCGAGTACTACCGCCAGTGGAACCATGCGACTGATCGTGATGAGGTGGAGCTGATGGCGTATGGACTTCAGTTCACCAACAGCAGCAACACCGTGGTGCTCGATTCTGAGTACGCCAGGTTGATGGTCATCTCTTCCGGGAGGTTTGCGCCAACGGAGGAGTCAGGCATGGGCTCGACTACCTACTTTTCCAGGCCAGTTACGTCACAAGAACCCCCGCTGGTTTTTGTCCGCCCCGATACGGTCAATGGCGTGGCGGGGCTTTGCATGATGAGGTTGATCGGCTCGGCGGGTAACTGGACAGGGTTCTATGTTAGAGCCTACGACGTGAACACGGCGAAACCAAATGGCCGGTACTTCGTTGCCGCTTTCGCTGCGCAGGCGGTGGCGCAGTACGGCATGCGGCTATGGGATGGCGCTGGGGGCTTGTTGTTCGACTCGGGAACTCCAAACGCCACCTTCACCCGCGCGTTCCAGAACTGGAATTACGTGAAATATGACCTGGATGCTCAAGGTTTGACGCGGATCTACTACACGGTTCCCTTCAACTTCCCGCAGAACGAGTACCTGCTGATCAATAACTTCGGCATGAAGATGACTTCGGGGAGCGGCATTCCCCGCTGGCTTTACTGCTGGTGGGACTTTCCAAACAACACGCTTTACGCAATCACGAGCGCCGCTTCAAACCCCATTGCGTTCTTTCTCCCGGCCGTGTTCGCAAAGATGAACGCATAGCCTCAACTCTCCTCAAGGATATTGCTTATGCCCTGGTACAAGGCCGGGACGGTTTCCGTCACTCAAAATTCCAGCGCCGTGATCGGTACGAACACCGCATTTATTGCCAATAGCAGGGTCGGTGATGGCTTTCGCGGCCCCGATGGTGGCTGGTACGAGGTGACCAACATTGCCAGTAATACGGCGATGTCGATTGATCCGCCTTACAAAGGCACAACGAACAATGTCGGCGGCTATGCGCTGGCTCCGCTTCAGGGTTATGTAAAGGACTCAGCTGACCAATTGCGGGCGATTGTGAACAGCTACGGTACAAAGCTGGCCGCACTTGGCACCACGGGCAACTATGATGTTCTGCCGCTGGAGAAGGGCGGGCTCGGGGCGACAACTCAAATAGGGGCACGCTATGCGCTCGGGGTTTTGAATGCCTCCATGGGCTATATCTGGGGCCTTGAGGCGGTATGGACCGGTACAAATAGCCTGTTGGTACGCGCAGGAGCCGCTTACATCCCTTCACTGGATCGGGTTATCGAGAGTCGGGCCGACATCGTCCTCAACGGTCAGCAGCCCGCTCAAAACTCGATATACCACCTTTACGCGTACGAAAACTCTAGCGGGGTTATGGCCATCGAGTTCAACTCCGTTGCACCGGTCAAATACACTGACTCGGCAAGCTACAAGACCGGCGACCTCAGCCGCCGATACCTTAGTTCCCTGCTGACCAACGCAGCCGGCCAGTTAGTGAGGTTCTACCAGCGCGGCGACTCGATGTTCTATATAGGCAGCGGCGACAACAACTCTGCGCCATACATTTTGTTTAATTCGGCTTCTTCGGTTCCCGTGACCGTAAACACAAGGGCGGTGGCCCCAGTAACCGCTTGGGCTGTTAGGGCGATACTGGTAAATACCAACACGGGAATTCTTCGGCTATCCATTCCGTCGGTGGGAACTGTCTCAAGCAGTAACTACCGTGACCTGGTGCGCCCGTTAAGCGGCTTTACGGGGGATGTGCTGATAGATCCAGATGGCACATTCACATATTTCCTTGATCTCGGAAACGCAGATCCGGCGATAGGCAGGGCTGTTGGGTATAGGTTTTGGAGATGACAATGTACGCAATCAAGGCAAATGGTGACCTGCGCGCCGTGTCGGAAGGCATGGCGCTTGACCCTGACGAAACGGCTTACTCGGACATCCCGCAATGGGTTTACGACAAGTTCCAGGCCGCTGAAGAAAGCGTGATTTCGATCACCGCTGAGAACGTATGGCGCGATCAGGAGATTGAAGTGATCTCGAACCAACTGATGGCGCTGGAGGAAGAGGAAGCCACCAGCGAGGACACGGGCGCGCTACCTGGGACGCGCGTGCAATGGCTCTCCTATCGCACCAAGGTCCGCGCCTGGAAAGCAGGGGCCGAGCACTTCCCGGATGCCTCCCATCGACCACCCCGACCCGAATAAATCACCTCAATCGAAGGCCCGCCACTGAGCGGGTATTTTTTTGCCTGGAGAAAAGTGATGACCGCTACCGACAAAGACCGCGACATTCTCGTCCGCACCCTGTGGGGCGAAGCCCGCGGCGAAGGCCTGGCCGGCCAGATCGCCGTCGCCTGGACGATCCGCAACCGCGTGAACGATGGAAAGGCCGGCTCCTGGTGGGGCGAGGGTTACGCCGGTGTGTGCCTGAAGCCGTACCAGTTCAGTTGCTGGAACAAGAATGACCCGAACTTCGCCTACCTCAGCGGCGCGAAGCCGATCCCGGCCGGGCAGTTCGCTCAGGCGCAGAAGGCGGCCGACCAGGTGATCGCTGGTACCGCGCTTGATCCCACCGACGGGGCCACGCACTACTACGCGACCACCATGCCGAAGGCTCCGGCCTGGGCCGCAAAGGCCAAGCAGACGCTGAAGCTCGGGCACCACGTCTTCTTCAAGGATGTTCCGTGAGCACCGCGGCGTGGCGGTTGGCGGGTGCCGTTGCGTTGCTGGCAGTTGTGGCCGGCGGCGCGGCGGCGTTGGCCTGGCAGATTCAGGACTGGCGCTACGGCCGGCAACTGGCGGAGCAGGCGAGGCTTCACGGCGAGACCTTGAACGAGCTGACCCTGGCCGCCGCCACTCAGCAGCGCACCGAGCAAGACAAACGCCTCGCGCTCGAGCAGCGCCTGGCGGCCAGCGACCAAACTCACTACGAGGCTTTGACCAATGCTCAAAAAGACCAGGCTCGCCTGCGCGATCGTCTTGCTACTTCCGATCTACGGCTGTCAGTCCTCATCGACGCAGCGGATTCAGCCAGTGGTTGCGCAGTGCCAGCCGCTACCGGCGCCGGCGGCGTGGTTCATGGAGGAGCGCGCGCCCGACTTGACCCGGCGCATGCTCAACGAATTATCGGCATCACCGACGATGGTGACCGGGGATTGATCGCGCTGGCTGCGTGTCAGGCATTCGTCAGAGAAATGGTTCGCTGATCGGTTTGATCAGACTCTGGCTCTGGTTGCGCACATTGCCCACGCCGGGGCTGACCTTGAACCATTCGAAGGCTCCGGCCGGTTCGCCCTGGAGCAGCACCATCTGTTCGGCGTATTCCTTTGATGTGGTCAGGTCCAGCCATTCCCGAGCCAGCTCTGGCGTAAGCACCACCGGTCGCGAATGTCGGACATTTCTTCTGGCGAAAGGCTTTAGCCTGCCCCTGAAAAATTCTCTTTTTTGACTGATTCCAAATGGCCTGTTTGGAACGCTTTTAGGCTCTTTCTGGTTATCGCCAATGAATCTAGATATTAACAAACGGGAATAGTAAGGGCGGCTAGCCTCCTATCCACGTGTAGCGGAAGTGGAGCTGTCGTTGCGCGTGACACCTATTGCTGATCAACCAAGGAAAGGGGTTTCAACATGGAAAGCTTCGCTATAGCAGCTGCTCAGATTAATTGGAACGGTGGACAACGCATTACCCTCAAGGCGGGTGACACCGCGACCTGTACCGTTCTTCGTCCGGGCCAACTCTATGGGATCTTTATCTACAACTCTGCTCAAAATGACAATAACGCCGCAGTCAGTGTGGTTTGGAGTAATAGTCAGCCGCCTGCCTCGATCACCGTTCCTGGTACCACGGCCAATGCGGGCCAGGCTTCGCTGGGTTTTGTCTCAGGTACAGACACCCAAACCATCTCGGTTTCACTGCCTAGCAACAGCGGCATCGCTCAGGTCGAAATCTGGTTGGGTAGTACCAGTATGCCGACCAATACCAGTGGCCTGACCAACTCTCCGCTACAGGCTAACGGTGAGCAGTATCCGTTCAACAAGTACACCCGTTATTACGCGGTACCACCGGCGAAATGGATGAACCTGACGATCGCCAGCAAAACTACCCAATTCATTTCGTGCCAGTTCCGTGAGGCCAAGGCCACCGTGTTCGTTGTCAATGAAACCTCGAACGGCTTGCTCGCAGGTCAGGTTACTAACATTGGGCCTACTGCTCAGCAACCAGGTGCCGTCACCATCACTGCTACGCAGATCCAGAGTATTTCTTACAATATGCAAGGTGACGGTACGCAGTATGTGTGGATGGATGCCGACAGCCAGCAGAACTCTCAAAGCGCGAGCATTGCTTTGCAATCGTTGTAATTCGCCAGTTGGGTAACAAATGAGGCCTCACGGTGTGGGGCCTTCTTCTTAGCTCCCTAAAAAGTACTCGGGTGGCTGAGGTACGACTCAGTTACCTTGAGGCGGTCACGTTCCGCAATTGCGCTGGCGTGCATCTCCACCAGTTTGAATATGCTGTGTGTAACTGTTGATTTAGCTCTTCGACCTCAATATCCAGCATGTATGAATGCGGGGCACGGTTTTTTGAGCTCTGCGGACGAGCTCACGCAGTCGCCGGTGTCTTCGATGTCGAGGGGATCCACGGTAGGCGCCTTTACTTAGTACTGTTTGGATATACAGTAATCGAGGCGTGATGGTCGGGCGAGGGTGAGGCGACGAGCTGTAGGTTTTTGTGGTGTGCGGTCGGCAGGACGCCGGAGATAGGGTTGTGCGCAAAACCACCGCTGGAGGCCACGGTTTCTCGTTTGCATAAGCACAAAAGTACGGATATTTTGCCCGACTAAATAGAGGGTGTATCCCTTTAAAAACAATAGGTTAGGTGTTTTATGTCCCCAGCATGGGGTGCTAGGGGTCGAGTGTGGTGTTTCTGACCGATTGCAGTCACTCGGGCGTCATCAGCACCGCAAGCGTCATTTTGATGAACTCCTCGTTCTTGTCGATGGTGTCCAAGGCATCGCGAACGTTGTCGGCGACATCGGCTGAGCCCCGCGCCTCGACCCAGTTGGAAAGCTCCATGATGGCAGCCTCAAGGGCGAGTTGGTTCTCGTTGATCTTGAAAAGCAGGGAATGGAGCAGGTCTGAGTTTGGCATCGCGATTCCTCGGTTGTGAGGTCAGCGTAGCAGCGGAAATGTTGTGTTACACGACGGGGAAATGGAGCGGTCGAAGGGACGCCGGAAGGGCTGAAAACGGGCTTAGTTCTGGAACACTTCCAAAATAGTTCTGGAACACATGCTTAGCGTCGAGATCTTCACCAAACCCCAGAAACGAAAAAGCCCTGAATAATCAGGGCTCTAACGTACAAAGATGGCGGAGGCGATGGGATTCGAACTCATGGACCTGTTACAGTCGACGGTTTTCAAGACCGTTGCCTTAAACCACTCGGCCACACCTCCGTATTGCGTTGCGGGCGCCATAATACCTGAATGAAACACACTGTCAAACTCTCTGCATAGCTTGTTACAGAGCGTCTGTTATGATCTTTGCGACTGAACGTTTCAAACCAACAGGAGTGTCGCCATGCGCGAACAGGATTACGCAGTTAATAACAGCGTGCAGGCTGAGCAGCTAGAGGTTAGCCGCGTCCTGCGCAACACTTATGGTTTACTCGCCCTTACGCTCGCATTCAGCGGTGTGATGGCGTTCGTTGCTCAGCAGATGCGGGTCGGCTACCCGAACGTGTTTGTGGTGCTGATCGGCTTCTACGGGCTTTTCTTCCTGACCAACAAGCTCCGTGACTCGGCCTGGGGCCTGGTGTCGGCGTTTGCCCTGACCGGTTTCATGGGGTTCCTGCTGGGCCCGATTCTCAACCGTTACCTGGGCATGCAAGGCGGCGCTGAAGTGGTCAGCTCGGCTTTCGCGATGACCGCACTGGTATTTGGTGGTCTGTCGGCTTATGTGCTGATCACCCGCAAGGACATGAGCTTCCTCGGTGGTTTCATCACCGCTGGTTTCTTCGTCCTGCTGGGCGCGACGCTGGCGGGCATGTTCTTCAAGATCAGCGGCCTGCAACTGGCGATCAGCGCGGGTTTCGTGCTGTTTTCTTCGGTCTGCATTCTGTTCCAGACCAGCGCCATCATTCATGGCGGCGAGCGTAACTACATCATGGCGACCATCAGCCTGTATGTATCGATCTACAACCTGTTCGTCAGCTTGTTGCAGCTTTTCGGCATCATGGGCCGCGATGACTGATCGCCAGCCTTGAGCAAAAAACCCGCTACGGCGGGTTTTTTGTTGTCTGGCATTCGAACTGGGCTCACTCGGTGACGATGATGCTGCCATCGGCCTGTTGTCGGTAAATGGTGTAGGGCAGCAGCACAGTGTCGAGAGCACCGGAAATAACGGCGTCTATCAAGACGATAATCGTGGCGTTGTCGTATTTTTGCGCGTCGACGCCTGAGCGCAGGGGAGCATACAGTGTGCAGAAATCGTAGGTCACGCCGCTGTAGATTCGAGGGACGGCGCCGCAGTAGCTTTTATGTTCCTTGAGGCTCTTTATGGCCGCATCGTCGTGGCGCACCACTGTCTGGATGGTGCCGCACCCCGCGAGCATCAGTGCTGCCAATAACATTGCCTGAGCTTTCATACCGCCAATCCTTCGCCGGAAAATCCTCAATCTACGCGGTTCAAAACAAAACAGCACTCACGCCATCGGCGGCAACCGCCGTTTCACCGGGGTTTTCTTGACGATTGCAGTATTGGTTTCGGCATAGCTGTTGAGGCGGTCGAGCAGGGTGTCCAGTTGTTCCATCGAACGCACGTGCAGGCGCGCGATGAAGCAGTCATCGCCGGTGACCTTGTCGCATTCGGTGAACTCGGGAATGGCCTGGATCTGCCGTTCGACATTCTGCAACTGGCCGGGTAACGGGCGAATACGCACGATGGCCTGCAGTTGATAACCGAAGCATTTGGGATCGATGTCGACGGTGTAGCCCTTGAGCACGCCACGCTCTTCGAGTCGGCGCAGGCGCTCGGCGACGCTGGGTGATGACAGGCCGCTGATCTGTGCCAGGGCCTTGAGCGAGCGTCGGGAGTCTTCCATGAGGGCTGCGATCAGCAGTTGGTCAATGTCGTCAGTCATACAACCCCCGATTAGGCAAATGTTGGAATTCGCCTTGATAAAAAAGGTGAACTGGCAGTTTAGCCTGCATTTGACGCTGGAGTGGCGCGGCGCTGGATTGGCATACTTTGGGCTCATATCGAGGAGCCTGATCATGGATAAAACACTGCGTCGTGGTTCGTTGGAAATGACCGCCGCCATGCTTATTTCCGGGACCATCGGATGGTTCGTGCTGGTTTCCGGCCAGCCTGTGCTGGACGTGGTGTTCTGGCGCTGCGTGTTCGGCGCTGCGACCTTGCTGCTGATTTGCGCAGTGTTCGGCTTTCTGCGCCCGGGCATTCTGAGCCGCACCACATTTTTGCTGGCGGTGCTCAGCGGGGTGGCGATTGTCGGTAACTGGGTGTTGTTGTTCGCCTCCTATTCCCGGGCCTCGATTGCCATCGGCACTGCGGTCTACAACGTGCAACCGTTCATGTTGGTGGGTCTGGCGGCGTTGTTTCTCGGCGAGAAGATCACCGCACAAAAGCTGTTCTGGCTCGGGGTTTCTTTTCTCGGGATGCTGGCAATCGTCAGTGCGCATGGCGAGCAGGGCGCGGGAGGCGGTGAGTACCTGCTGGGGATTGCACTGGCCTTGGGCGCCGCGCTGCTTTATGCCTTTGCCGCGCTGATCATCAAACGCCTGACCGGCACACCGCCGCATTTGATCGCATTGATTCAGGTCTGCACCGGCGTGCTGTTGCTTGCGCCCTGGGCGAATTTTTCCGCGTTGCCGCAACAACCCAGCGCCTGGGCCAGTTTGCTGACACTGGGCATCGTGCACACCGGCGTGATGTATGTGCTGCTGTACGGCGCGATTCAGAAACTGCCGACGGCGCTGACCGGTGCACTGTCGTTCATCTACCCGATTGCGGCGATTTTCGTCGACTGGTTCGCCTTCGGCCATCGCCTCGAACTGTTGCAGTGGATCGGTGTGGTCGCGATTCTGCTGGCCGCTGCCGGTATGCAACAGGGGTGGGGCAACGGCGTTCGTAAAGTCGCGACGCAGTGACCGACGCTCAGATTTTCCAGCGCGGCGCAGTCTTCACCAAGCGCTGGCGCATGTCATTCAGGTTGGCGGTCAGTTGCCGGGTCAGTAATCGGTAACCGTCGAGCGCGCTGTAGACCGGGGTCCCCATGGCGGCCTGCGGTGCGGCTTCATCGGTCGCGCGCTCCAGGCGTTGTGTCGTACCGGATTGCAGCGCCCGGGCCATGCCAATCAGTAACATGCGAACCTGCTGGTGCTCGGCTTTCAGCGCCAGTTGCATTTGTGCCATGGCCTGTTTGTCGCTGGCTTCGGGGCGGGTGTTGGCGAGAATTTCCAGAGTGCTGATGCACATCCGCAAATTGCGCTGGAGCGCGTCGAGTTCAGTCATGGACATTCGCACTTCCTTGGACACCGACGGCATCAACGAGCGCAGTTGCACCATCATCCCGTTGAGACGGCTGAGCATCTTCAGGTAGTGGTCATCGGTGACCGATTGGCCACTGATGATCCGGCTGTAAATGCTCGCGCAATCGCGCAAGGCACTGGCGAGTTTGTAGCGCCAGGAGTAGACCGCGTACAGCGGCAGTGCGAAGGAAAAGGCCAGGGCCAGGACGATCCCGATGAGGATATCGACTGTGCGCCAGAGCCCGTCGGTCACCGGGTTGTCGCCGTGTCCGGCGACGATGAACACGGTGATCGCCGACAACAGCGCGGTGTAACCACCCTTGCCAATCGCGTGGTAGGAGAAGAACCCGCAGACCACCGACATACCGAAGTAAGTCAGCCACGGCATGCCGAGCCACGCCTGCTGCGCCACCAGCAGCAAACCCACGCCAGCACCGATCAGCGTGCCATACGCGCGCTCGGCGGCTTTCTTGCCGATATTGCCGTGGTGCTGCAAACCACCGATGACCACCAACATGGTTACCGACGCCCATTCACCATGGGGCAGGTGGATCCCGGTGGTCAGCAGAATCGTCGCCAACAGCCCCAGCGAAACCCGAACGGCGTGGATCAGTTTGGCGTTGCGATAGCGCCGGTACGGGTCCAGAAGCGGACGCAGCAGCCGGCGCAGCAACGGAGGCAATCGGGATGATCGAAGGGCTGTCATCGGGTTTGCAGAGTGTCCTCGGTGTGCGTTCTAGAAAATATAGTCGGTGGTCAGGAAACTCGACTCCCGTCCGCGGATGATGTCGCTGATCAGCTCCTTGTTGCTCTCCTGGAACTTGGTCGCCACCAGCGTGCGGATCGAGAAAGTCCGCAACGCATCGTGCACCGACAGCGTGCCTTCGGCCGAATTCTTTCGCCCGTTGAACGGGAAGGTGTCCGGACCGCGCTGGCACTGGGCGTTGATGTTGATCCGCCCGACCTGATTGGCAAAGATATCCACCAACCGTCCAACCTCGGCGGGGTTGGTGCCGAACAGGCTCAATTGCTGTCCGAAGTCCGACTCGAGGACGTAGTCGATCACCGTGTCCAGGTCACGATAAGGCACGATAGGCACCACCGGGCCGAACTGCTCTTCGTGATAGACGCGCATGTCGGTGGTCACCGGGTACAGCACCGCCGGATAGAAGAACGAACCGCGTGCCTGGCCGCCATTCTCGTTCACCACGTTGGCGCCTTTTCTCACGGCATCGTCCATCAGCCCATGCAGGTAATCGACCTTGCCCGACTCCGGCAGCGGCGTCAGAGACACACCGCTTTCCCACGGCATACCGGGTTTGAGCGAGGCCAGCTTGTGGTTGAATTTCTCGATGAAACGGTCGACCACTTGCTCGTGCACGAAGAGGATTTTCAGTGCAGTGCAGCGCTGGCCATTGAACGACAGCGAGCCGGTAACGGCTTCGTTGACCGCATTGTCCAGATCCACCTCGGGCAGCACGATGCCGGGGTTCTTCGCGTCCAGCCCTAACGCTGCGCGCAAGCGGTGCGGTTTCGGGTGAAGCTTCTTCAGGTCGCTGGCGGCCTTGTTGGTGCCGATGAAGGCAAAGATGTCGATCTTGCCGCTGGCCATCAGCGCGCTGACAGTCTCGCGGCCGCTGCCGTAGATCACGTTGATCACCCCGGCCGGGAAGCTGTCGCGGAACGCTTCCAGCAACGGGCGAATCAGCAGGACGCCGAGCTTGGCCGGTTTGAACACCACGGTGTTGCCCATGATCAGCGCCGGAATCAGCGTGGTGAAGGTCTCGTTCAGCGGGTAGTTGTAAGGCCCCATGCACAGGGCGACGCCGAGCGGTACGCGGCGGATCTGGCCGAGCGTGTCCTGTTCCAGTTCAAATCGGCTGGAACGACGATCAAGTTCCTTCAGGGCGTTGATGGTGTCGACGATGTAGTCACAGGTGCGGTCGAACTCTTTTTCCGAATCCTTGAGGTTCTTGCCGATCTCCCACATCAGCAACTTGACCACCGCCTCACGCTGTTCACGCATGCGGGCGAGGAATGCTTCGACATGCTGAATCCGCTCGGCCACCCGCATCGTTGGCCAGTTGCCCTGGCCACGATCATAGGCACGGACGGCAGCGTCGAGGGCGGTTAATGCAGTGTCGGCGTCGAGCAGTGGGGTGCTGCCGAGAATGACTTGTTCATCGCCATTTTCGCCGGTCAGGTAGACCGGGCTGCGGACGATGGCCAGAGGGCCGTTCCAGATTTTCAGGACGCCATCGACGAGGTATTCGCGTTGCTCGGTCTGCCCGTCGAGACGGTATTGCTCCGGGATGTCGCGGGCGGTCGGGAACAGGTTGCCAAGGATGTTTGCTGTGCTCATGTCGCTACCCCGTCTGGATTGGGTGATGCGGATAAGGTTTTTATCGCCAGACACTGCCGCGAGGTCAAGACCTGTGAGCCGTGTCTTTTTCTGGAATGACGGCGATGGCTACACATCATTCTGATGCCGCTTTTGGCTCGGCATAGGATGTGCGCCATGATTAGCATTGCTGAATCGTTTTATCAGATTGCTTCGGCAACTGCTACGGAGGATTTGAGCGACATCAGCACAGTTTCGTGTCTGCACCGCTCTTGCGCCTTTCAACGCACACAAACTGCCGTGTGCCGGGTAAACTTCATGCCTTTCCAGAGGAGTTCTCATGAGTTACTACCAGCCGGGCATCCTTGCCACCCCCGTTCCGCCTCAGGCACGTCATTTGTTTTTCGCTCTCGAATCCGCCGAAGCTCTGCCGGCTGCGCTCGACAACCTGATGAAACTGGTGGACGGCAAGTCGGCAGTGGTTGGTTTTGGCAAGTCGCTGGTCAATGCACTGGACGTGAAAGTAGCGGGGCTGCGACCGTTCCCGGCGATGATCGGCGTTGGCGTCGATAACCCTTCGACCCAGCACGCACTGTGGTGCTGGTTGCACGGTGAGGATCGCGGCGAGTTGCTTAACCGCAGTCGCGCCCTTGAAGTCGCGCTGGCTCCAGCCTTGCGCCTGGTGCAGATGAACGAAGCCTTCCGTCATATGAGTGGCCACGACCTGACAGGCTATGAAGACGGCACCGAAAACCCCCACGACGAAGCCGCCGTTGCCGCAGCGCTGGTGGCCGAGGGTGAGGACAGTCCGGTGGGTGGCAGCTTCGCTGCGATCCAGCAGTGGCAGCACGACCTGACCGGTTTTAATGCGATGCCGTCCCATGAGCAGGACAACATCATTGGTCGCCGCAAGAGCGACAACGAAGAACTCGACGACGCGCCGATCTCCGCACACGTCAAACGCACGGCCCAGGAAAGCTTCACTCCCGAAGCCTTCATCGTGCGCCGTTCGATGCCGTGGATCGAAGGTGATCGTGCCGGCCTGATGTTCCTGGCCTTCGGTCATTCCTTCAACGCCTTCGAAGCCCAACTGCGCCGCATGAGTGGCCTGGAAGACGGCGTCGTTGACGGTCTGTACCGCATGAGCCGGCCGATCACCGGTGGTTACTACTGGTGCCCGCCGCTCAAGAATGGTCAGCTGGATTTGCGTGCGCTGAACATCGGCTGAAGACTAACGCAGATCCCGTAGGAGCAAAGCTTGCTCGCGATGAACGATATCGCGGTGTATCAGACATACCGCCATCGCGGGCAAGGCTTGCTCCTATGGATCGGGGGGGGCGCTAGTCGCTTTTTACTGTGTGGCGGGGGCATAGACTTCGCGGCCGGCGAACCAGGTGCTCAGTACCCGAGTGTCGTGCAGGGCTTTTTCATCGACCTTGAACACATCGCGGTCGACGATAATGAAGTCCGCCTGCTTGCCGGGCTCAAGCGAGCCGATCTTTTGTTCCAGGCCAATGGTGCGGGCGGCATTGACGGTGTAGGCGTAGAACATCGTCTCGCGGTCGATGCCCTCGGCGGCGTTCAATACGCCTTTGGGCCCGACGCGGGTGATGGCCTGGGCCATCGCATTGAACGGGTTCGGCGATGACACCGGCCAGTCACTCGCACCGGCAATCGTTGCGCCTTGCTTGAGCAACGAGTGCGCCGGGTACTGATAGCGGAAGGCGAGTGCGCTGACGTACGGCTTGATCATGTCCAGGGTGTACTCGTCAGCCGAGGCCCAGAGCAGTTGCATCGAGGCGATCACATTGAGTGGCTTGAAGCGCGCAAACTCCTTGGGGTTGATCAGTTGCAGGTGAGTGATCGAGTGGGGCACACCGCTTTGTCGATCCTTGCGTGCCTGCTCGATGCCGTTCAATGACTCACGCACTGCACGGTCGCCAATGGCGTGAACGTGCACCAACCAGCCGCGTTGGTCGGCGGCACTGACCAACTCACCGAAATGCGCCGGATCGATCAGCAGCTCGCCCTGTTTGTGCGAGTTGTTGTAGGGATCGATCAGCGCCGCGCTCTGCGCCGGAAATTCCAGTACGCCGTCGGCGAAAATCTTGATGCCGGGCAGGCTCAGATTCGGGATGCCCTGGAACTGCTTGCGCACCGAGTCCAATGTGTCGAGGTCAGCCGGGCGGCTTCGCGGGTTGGCCACCAGCAGCGCGGCGACGTGCGCGCTCATGGCCCCGGTTTCAGACAGCGCCTTGTACACCGGCAGGACGCCGACGGTTTTCTCCGTGGGCTTGAGGGCGAACACCGGTTCTCCCGGCGCGGCGTTGGCGGCCGGGTCCATCCAGGCAGTGATGCCCAGACTGTTGTTGAACCGCAGCGCAGCCTGGGCTGCACGCAACAGGTCCGCCGGACTCGCTTTGGGCATGACCGAAGCGACCCGGTCCCAACCCGCATCCACCAGAAAACCGTTGGGCGCGCCATTCGCCAGGCGGCCAATGGTGTCGCGCTCGGCGGCGGGCAGGGTGTTGATCAGCGCGGCATCGATCCCGGCCCGCTTGAGCATCACGTTGTTGGCCCAGGCGGTGTGGTGGTCACTGCCGATGAACACGATCGGCACCTGCGCCCATTCACCCTGGTTGAAACGCTGGGCAAAGGCTTCGGCTTGAGCCCAGTAGGTCGAACTCATGCCGGCCACACTCAGCACATCGCCGTGTTTTGCCTTGCCGTCGTCACGCCAGCCGCGCAGACGTTTTTCCAACTCATCGAGACTGACCTGTTCATCTTCCATGTTGGCCGAGGCCAGTTCGAGGCCGCCGAAGATCGCGTGTGAATGGCTGTCGATCAGGCCGGGCATCAGGGTTTTACCCGCCAGATCGATGACCCGGGTCGAGGGCTCGATCAATGCCTTGATCTGCGCGTCGCTGCCGACCTGCAACACTTTGCCGTCCTGCACGGCCAGGGCCTGGACCTTGGGTTGGGCGTGATCGGCAGTGAAGATCTTGCCGTTGATCAACACCAGATCGGCGGCGGCCATGGCTTCCATCGAGGCAAAAGCCACGGCGCAGCTCAGAAGTGTCGGGATAACTCTATTCATGTGGGGTGCCTTGTTTTTATTCGTCTGGCAGCGAGACTAGTGGCTTGGCACGCTGGGCAGAACGCCTGAAACCAGCAAAACCCTTTTGCCTGAATGGAAAAACCATGGACACGCTCAGTGCCTTGAAAATGTTTGTCGCGACCGCAGAGCACGGCAGTTTCAGTCGTGCCGCGCAGCAACTGGGCAAAACTCCATCGGCGCTGACCAAAGCAGTCAGTCATCTGGAGGATGAACTGGGTGCGCGTTTGTTCGAACGCAGCACGCGGCGCACGTTGTTGACCGAGGTCGGGCGGCTTTATCTGGAGACCGCGCGTCAGGTGTTGCAGCGCCTGCAAGAGGTCGGCGAAGAGATCCTGCAGATGCAGCATGGTTTGCAGGGCACATTGAAAATCACTGCGCCGCTGGCCTTCGGTCGGACCTTTCTCGACGAGGCGTGCGCAGGTTTTCTCGATGAATACCCGCAAATCAGTTTGCACATCGACCTGTGCGATGAGTTCGTCGATCTGCTCGAAAGTGGCTACGACCTGGCATTGCGTGAAGGTCATGATGACCTGCCCGGACAGATCGCCCGAGTCATCGGTGAGAATCGCCTGGCCCTGTGCGCCAGCCCCGATTACCTGGCGCGCAACCCGGTTCCGGTGACGCCGCAGACCCTCGATCAGCATCACTGGCTGCTCTATCACCATGCGGCCCTGAGCCGTGAGTTCTGGTGGGTCGAGCGCGACGGTCAACGGCTCAGCTTGCCCCAGCCGTCGCGGCCGCGCCTGAAAAGCGACAATTACGATTTGTTGTTGGCCGCTGCGCTGGCAGGGCGCGGGCTGCTGCACGCGCCGCTGTGGAGTGCCGCGCCGTATCTGGCGGATGGCCGGCTGGTGCGGTTGATGGCCGACTACGAGATTGATCCGGACGCGTTCGGTTCGCACATCCTGGCGGTGTACCCCAGCCACCGTCGCGCCACTGCCAAGGTGGCGGCTTTCATCGATTTCATTTCGGCTTTTCTGCGCCAGCGCGGTCTGGGCTAAGCGTTACGACTGGCGGTTATTGTCAGGAAAACCTGAGAGGAGTACAAATGTACTCCATGACGACTTTAACTCCCCGCCGTACCGCCATTCTGACCTTCATCCGCGACCGTATCGCGCAGCAAGGTCAGTCACCGAGCCTCGCTGAAATCAGCGAGGCGTTCGGTTTTGCCTCTCGCAGCGTGGCGCGCAAACATGTGGTGGCGCTGACCGAGGCCGGGTTTATCGAGGTCAATCCGCATCAGGCCCGCGGTATTCGCTTGCTCAATCAGCCGCGTCGCCCCGAGTTGCTCGACATCCCGGTACTCGGGCGGGTGGCTGCCGGTGCGCCGATGGGCGTCGATGCCGAGGTGCACAGCCGCTTGTGGCTGGATCCGTCGATGTTCTCGCGTACGCCGGACTACCTGTTGCGGGTTCAGGGCGACTCGATGATTGGCGACGGTATCCTCGACGGTGATCTGGTGGGCGTACACCGCAGTGCCGAGGTGCGGAATGGCCAGATCGTCGTCGCGCGGCTTGAGGGTGAAGTCACCATCAAGCGCTTTGAGCGGGTAGGGGACAGCGTGCGGTTGCTGCCGCGCAACCCGGCCTACAGCCCCATTGTGGTCACCGCCGATCAGGACCTGGCGATTGAAGGGGTGTTTTGTGGTCTGGTGAGGCAAGGGTGATGGGCGCCGTCGTTGCGCTGGATACGCTGTTCAATGGCGGTCAGGTCTGGAAAGGCCGGCCCGCGCCGCCGAGCGTCAGCCCGCAACCGACCGGGCATGCGGCACTGGACGCGGCTTTGCCCAGCGGCGGCTGGCCGGAAGCGGCACTGAGCGAAATCCTTGTCGCCGGGCAGGGCGTGGGCGAGTTGCAACTGGTATGGCCAACCTTGGCCCGGCTGACGACCGCCGGTGAGCGAGTGGTGCTGGTAGCGCCGCCGTATGTGCCGTATCCCCAGGCCTGGCAGAACGCCGGGGTGGATTTGCGGCAGTTGTCGATCATCCAGGCCAGTGACCGCGAAGCATTGTGGGCGGCAGAACAATGCCTGCGCTCAGGCAGTTGCGGGGCGGTGTTGTGCTGGCCGCAGCAGGCGGATGACCGCGCCTTGCGCCGTTTGCAGGTGGCGGCGGAAACCGGGCAGACCCTGGCGTTTGCATATCGCTCGATCAAGGACGCCATCAACCCTTCGCCGGCGGCCCTGCGCATCGCCATCGACTCGAGGCCTGCGCAGTTAAGGGTGCTCAAGTGCCGTGGCGGGCTGGCCCGTTCGGCACCGATTGCCTTCGCCACCGGGCAGTGAGGTTGGCATGCGCTGGGTCTGTATCCTTTTCCCGCAACTGGCGCTGGACGCGGTGTTGCGTCAGCGCAGCGATCCTGACGAACCGCTGGTGCTGCTGAGCGGTCCGGCGCAACGTCGGGTGTTGCAAGCGGTCAATGCACCGGCTCGGGCATTGGGGCTGCGTCCGGGCCAGTCGATGACCGCTGCCCAGGCCTTGAGCAAGGCCTTTGTCAGCGCCGATTATGATGTGGCCGAAATCGAGCATTGGCAGCAGTTTCTCGCCGCTTGGGCCTACCGTTTCAGCTCCCAGGTCAGCGTGCATTACCCGCGTGCGGTGCTGTTTGAAATCGAGTCGAGCCTGGGGCTGTTCGGGCCCTGGCCGCAGTTCGAGGCGCGGTTGCGCGCAGAGCTCACGGCACTGGGGTTTCGCCATCGACTGGTCGCGGCGCCCAACCCGCTGGCCGCACGGGTCCTGGCCAATGCCTACGACGGTCTGGCGGTGCCGGACAATGACGCTCTACGGCAATTGCTCGGGCAGATGCCGGTCGACCGGATCGGACTTGAGCAAACGGTCGCCACCGCACTGTCGCGCATGGGCTTGCGTACCTTGGGCCAGGTTCAGGCGCTGCCGCGTCAAACCCTGGCCCGACGCTTCGAGGCGCAAGTGCTCAAGCACCTCGACACCTTGTTGGGCGAACGGCCGCTGGCCCTGGGGTTTTATCTGCCGCCGGACCGTTTTGATGTGCGGATCGAGCTGAATTTCGATGTGCAATCCCATCAGGCATTGCTCTTCCCCTTGCGCCGGCTGACCGGCGATCTTTCGGCGTTCCTCTGTGGCCGGGACAGCGGCGTGCAGCGCTTTGACCTGCACCTGGAGCATGCCGGGTTGCCGGACACGCTGATCAAGGTCGGCCTGTTGAGCGCCGAGCGCGACCCGGCGATGCTCTTCGAACTCGCGCGCGGTCGGCTGGAACAGGTGCAGGTCGAAGCGCCGGTGCGCGGTTTTCGGCTGTCGGCGCAGGATTTGCCAAGTTTCGTCCCGCAGCGCCGGGAGCTGTTCGACGAACGTCCGCAACAGTCCTTGCCCTGGGAGCAACTGCGCGAGCGCTTGCGTGCGCGGCTCGGGGATGAGGCGGTACAGGGCCTGGGTTTTCAGTCCGATCACCGGCCGGAGTGTGCCTGGCTGCCGAATGCACAGCTTCAGGTCTGTCCGGCGCTGCCTGATGTACAGCGTCCCGGCTGGTTGCTGACCGAACCATTGCCCGTGAATGAAGGCACGGCGCGCATCCTCATGGGGCCGGAGCGCATCGAGTCCGGTTGGTGGGATGGCGCCGACGTGCGCCGCGATTACTACCTGATCGAAACCCGCGCAGGCTCCAAGGCCTGGGCTTATCGTGCGGTGGGCGAGGCCGGGCCGCTGTGGCTGCAAGGCTGGTTCGCATGAGCGCCGACTACGCCGAACTGCACTGCCTGTCGAACTTCAGTTTCCAGCGCGGGGCATCGAGTGCCCTTGAGCTGTTCGAACGGGCCAAACGTCAGGGTTACCAGGCCCTGGCGATCACCGACGAGTGCACCCTGGCCGGTATCGTCCGCGCCTGGCAAGCGGCCAAGGCGCTGGAATTGCCGTTGATCATCGGCAGTGAAATGCGCATCGAGAACGGCCCCAAGCTGGTGCTGCTGGTGGAGAACCTTGAGGGTTATCAGGCCTTGTGTCGGCTGATCACCCATGCCCGGCGTCGCACGGAGAAGGGCCAGTACCGGGTGCTGCGCGAAGACTTCAGCGAACCATTGCCCGGACTGTTGGCGTTGTGGGTGCCAGATGCCGTCGACGAACTGGAACACGGCACCTGGCTAAAAAGTATTTTCGGCGAGCGGCTGTGGCTGGCGGTCGAGCTGCACTGTGGGCAGAACGACGCCCGGCGTCTGGCGGATTTTCAGGCCCTGGCTGCCCGCTTGCAGATTCCGGCGGTGGCCAGCGGCGATGTGCACATGCATGCCCGTGGTCGGCGTGCGCTGCAGGACACCATGACGGCGATTCGTCTGCACGTGCGGGTCGCCGACGCCGGGCAGCGCCTGCATCCCAATGGCGAACGGCACTTGCGCAGCCTTGAGGCGTTGCGCGAGCTGTATCCCGCGTCGTTGCTCGAAGAGACGCTGGTCATTGCCCGGCGTTGCACCTTCGATCTGGGTCAGTTGCGCTACCAATACCCGCGTGAACTGGTGCCTGAAGGGCAGACCCCGACTTCCTGGCTACGCCGATTGACCGAACAGGGTCTGAGCCGGCGTTGGCCTGAGGGGCCGGACAGCACGGTCATGGCGCTGATCGAAAAGGAACTGAAGCTGATCGCCGAGCTCGGTTACGAGAGTTACTTCCTCACCGTCGAAGACATCGTCAGCTTCGCCCGCAGTCAGCGCATTCTGTGCCAGGGGCGCGGCTCGGCCGCCAACTCGGCGGTGTGTTACGCCTTGGGCATCACCGAAATCGACCCGAGCCGGACGAGTATGCTGTTCGAGCGGTTCCTCTCCAAAGAGCGCAACGAGCCGCCGGATATCGACGTCGATTTCGAGCACGAGCGCCGCGAAGAAGTCTTGCAGTATGTGTTCCAGCGCTATGGCCGGACCCGGGCCGCGCTGACGGCGGTGGTCAGCACTTATCACGGCGCCGGTGCGATCCGTGACGTGGCCAAGGCCCTTGGTTTACCGCCGGATCAGGTCAACGCGCTGGCCGATTGCTGCGGCCATTGGAGCGACGATGTACCGCCGCTGGAGCGCCTGCGCGAAGGCGGCTTCGACCCGGACAGCCCGGTGTTGCGCCAGGTGCTGAGCCTGACCCGGCAGTTGATCGGCTTCCCCCGGCACCTGTCCCAGCATCCGGGCGGTTTCGTGATTTCCGAGCAGCCGCTGGACAGCCTGGTGCCGGTGGAAAACGCAGCCATGGCCGAGCGCACGATCATCCAGTGGGACAAGGACGACCTGGACATGGTCGGCCTGCTCAAGGTCGACATTCTTGCTCTCGGCATGCTCAGCGCCATTCGCCGCTGCTTCGACTTGCTGCGCTACCACCGCGGGCGAGACCTGAGCCTGGCAACGATACCGTCCGAGGACCCGCAAACCTACGAGATGATCAGCCGCGCCGACACCATCGGGGTGTTCCAGATCGAGTCCCGGGCGCAGATGTCGATGTTGCCCCGGCTCAAACCCCAGAATTTCTATGATCTGGTGATCGAGGTGGCCATCGTTCGTCCCGGGCCGATCCAGGGTGGGATGGTGCACCCGTACCTGAGGCGACGTAACAAGGAAGAGCCGGAAACCTATCCCTCGGTGCAATTGGAAGCCGTGCTCAAACGCACCCTCGGCGTGCCGTTGTTTCAGGAACAGGTCATGCAGATCGCGATTGTGGCCGCCGACTACAGCCCCGGCGAGGCCGATCAGTTGCGCCGCTCCATGGCGGCCTGGAAGCGCCACGGTGGCCTTGAACCGCACCAGAAGCGTCTTCGCGAAGGCATGCTGAAAAACGGTTACACGGAGGAGTTCGCCGCGCAGATCTTCGAGCAGATCAAGGGTTTTGGCAGCTACGGTTTTCCCGAATCCCACGCCGCCAGTTTTGCCTTGCTGACCTATGCCAGCTGCTGGTTGAAATGCCATGAACCGGCGGCGTTTGCCTGTGCGCTGATCAACAGCTGGCCGATGGGTTTCTACAGCCCGGACCAGATTCTCCAGGACGCGCGCCGGCATCAGCTGCAGATCCGGCCGGTGGACGTGACCGCCAGCAATTGGGATTGCAGCCTCGAGCCGACTGACGGTGAGCAACCGGCGATTCGCCTGGGGTTGCGCATGATCAAGGGCTTTCGCGAGGACGATGCGCGCCGCATCGAAGCCGCCCGTTTGCAGAGTGAATTCATCGACATTGCCGACCTGGGCGAGCGCGCCCGGCTTGATGCTCGTGCGCAAGAACAACTGGCCGACGCCGGAGCGTTGCGCAAGCTGGCCGGTGATCGTCATCGCGCGCGCTGGGAAGTGGCGGGGGTGCAGAAACAACTGGGGTTGTTCGCCGGGTTGCCGAGCCAGGAAGAGCCTGGCGTGGTGTTGCCCAAACCGACCGTGAGCGAAGACCTGCAAGCTGACTACAGCAGCGTCGGTACGACCCTCGGCCCGCATCCGCTGGCGTTGTTGCGCGATGAGTTGCGTGCCCGACGTTGCCGCAGTTCGCGGGAATTGCTGGAGGTCGAACATGGGCGCAACGTCAGCGTCGCCGGCCTGGTCACCGGCCGCCAACGCCCGGGCACGGCCAGTGGCGTGACCTTCGTGACCCTTGAAGACGAGTTCGGCAACATCAACGTCGTGGTCTGGCGCGACCTCGCCGAGCGTCAACGCAAAGCCCTGATCGGCTCGCAACTGCTCAAGATCGACGGGCGCTGGGAGAAGGTCGGCGAAGTCCGGCACCTGATCGCCGGACGCTTGAGCGACCTGAGCCCATTGCTCAACGGTATCAGCGTGCACAGCCGGGATTTTCACTAGTCGCCATGATCATTCAAGATATTGGCGCCAGAAAATATAAATACTGTCATCAATAGTGGCACTTTGGCATAATGCCGCCCGCCGACGTCCTGCACGTCGCTTATCGATTCGAATCCCCATCGCTTTTTCGCCACCGCAACCCGCAGTGGCGGGTCGCTGTCATGCCGGGATAAACCGTTTTTCAGAAGGAATGCACAGTGAGAATGATCTCTCGAATGGTGGTATCAGGGGCAGCGATTGCCGTACTAGGCGCGATGGCCGGGTGTGCGACCGAAAGCTCCCGCGCATTGCCGGTAGCCAAAGTCGAAAGCGCCAGCCAGGCCTTTGTCGGTGTTCGAGTGCCGATGGCTGTCGGCAAATTCGACAACCGTTCGAGCTACATGCGCGGGATCTTTTCCGATGGTGTGGATCGCCTCGGCGGTCAGGCCAAGACCATCCTGATCACTCACTTGCAGCAGACCAACCGTTTCAGCGTGCTGGACCGCGACAACATGGGCGAGATTCAGCAGGAAGCGGCGATCAAGGGGCAGTCCCAGCGCCTCAAGGGTGCTGATTTCGTGGTGACCGGCGACGTTACCGAGTTCGGTCGCAAAGAGACCGGCGATCACCAGCTGTTCGGCATTCTTGGCCGTGGCAAGACCCAGGTGGCGTACGCCAAGGTCAACTTGAATATCGTCAATATCAGCACTTCGGAAGTCGTTTATTCGACTCAGGGCGCAGGTGAATACGCCTTGTCCAACCGTGAAGTCATCGGCTTCGGCGGTACCGCTGCCTACGATTCGACCCTCAACGGCAAGGTGCTCGACCTGGCCATGCGCGAGGCGATCAACCGCCTGGTGGACGGCATGAATTCCGGTGCATGGAAACCGGGCAACTGATCAAGGTCGATGACAAGGAGCGGTACAAGCATGTTCAAGCGTTATATGTCGTGGGCGCCGATGGCGTCGATGTTGCTGGTCAGTGGCCTGCTGGCCGGATGCAACAGTCCGAAAACCCTTTACCAGTGGGAAGGCTACCAGCCACAGGTTTATGAGTATTTCAAAGGCGAAGAGCCCAAGGAAGCTCAGGCCGAGGCGCTGGAGCGCGACCTGCAAAAGATCAAGTCCACCGGCAAGACACCGCCGCCTGGCTACCACGCTCACCTGGGGCTGTTGTACCTGAGCCTGGGCAAGGACGATCAGATGGTGCAGCAGTTCAGAACCGAGAAGACCCTGTTTCCCGAGTCGACGCCGTACATGAATTTTCTGCTTAAAAACGCCAAGACCGGAGATGCCCAATGATCGCGCGCTCATTGAAACTGATGGCCGGCTTGCTGGCCCTGGCCGTTCTCGGCGGCTGCGTCAGCCCCAAGACCGTGGACTACTCGGCTTACAAACAAAGCCGTCCAAAAACCATTCTGGTGCTGCCGCCGCTGAACAACTCGCCGGACGTCAAGGCGTCCTACAGCATGCTCTCGCAGGTTACGTACCCGCTGGCTGAAGCCGGTTACTACGTGCTGCCGATCGCGCTGGTCGACGAGACGTTCCACCAGAACGGCCTGACCACGCCGGCGGACATCCACCAGGCGCCGGCCAACAAACTGCAAGAGATCTTCGGTGCCGATGCTGCGCTCTACATTACCGTGACTGACTACGGCACTCGCTACATGGTGATCTCCAGTGCAACCGTGGTGACCGCCAGCGCGAAACTGGTGGACCTCAAGACGGGCACGACCTTGTGGACCGGCTCGGCCAGCGCGTCGAGCGAAGAGGGCAACAACAACAGTGGAGGCGGATTGTTGGGTGCGCTGATCACCGCAGCGGTCAAGCAGGTCATCAACAGCTCCACCGACGCCGGTCACCCGATTGCCGGTATCACCAGCGCACGACTGCTGTCGGCGGGACACCCGGCGGGCTTGCTGTACGGACCGCGTTCGCCGAAGTACGGCACCGACTGATATTCCGGTTGCCGACACACGGTGCTCAACACAACGGCGGGCACGAGACTATTCTGGTGGGTGAGGGCGCCGACACCGTGCGGTGACGATAACGACACGTCCGACCAACGGGCACCGCTGGTCTGATTGACAGTCGACAGCAACCACCGAGCGAGGCCATTCTGATAACTGGCGAGCGCACGCAAAGGCGTTCGCCACCGATCAACAAACGGAGGTGTTCCATGCCGGTTAATCATGACCTGTATCAGGACCTGAGCTGCTCAAAGGAAGTCATTCAGCAAAAGCGTGCCAATGATCCTCACCTGAACGCGCTGCTGGACAAATATTCGGATATCGACAAGCAGGTCCTGAAGGCAGAAGCCCAGGCTCTGGCAGATGACGAAGTGACGAAGCTCAAGGCAAAGCGCCTTTCAATCAAAGACGAAATATCCCGGAGTTTGAACGGTTCTGTCAGAACGTGACCAACGTGGGGGCGCGCGCCGTGTCGCCCCCTTGTTTGGCTGCCCGCTTGCAAGCGTTGATTCAACGTTGAGTGTTGCGTATCAGGCGATTGCCCCTGCCTGGGCCGGGATCGTCCGTTGTGCCATGTCACGCAAGGCCAGCATCGAGGCTGCCGATTCGTGTTCGATACGCCGCTTGAGCAGCAGTTGATTGGCCAGGCGCATCAGCCGTCCGCTGAAGCGGTACTCCAATGTACGCACGAAGCGCGTGCCGCCACCCTCGCTGGCGCATTCATAAGTCAGCAGCAGCTCCAGCCCACGATCACCCTGAGCGCGAGCGCTCCAGCGCCGCCCCGGCAAATACTCGTCGACCTCCCAGCTCAAATGCCCGGCTCGTCCACCCGCATGAATGTCCTCTTCAAAACGTGACCCGGCGTGCAGCGGTCCTGGCTCGCCGTCGACTTTCAGCGATGACGGGTGCCATTCAGGCCAGCGCGTCGCGGTGCTGGCGTAGGCAAGCACCGAGATCGGGTCGCGTGCGATATCGATCCGGTGTTGCAGGCGAGTCATGGGCGCTCGCCTCGTTTGAAGGTGCGAATGATCGGGTTCGGCTTCCCAATACAACGTGCCGAACAGGTAGTCCATCAGCGGGAAAACGATGTTGAAATTACGCTCCTGCATCAGCTCGCGACGGTGATGCAGTGCATGCAGGCGGCGCATCTGGCGAATCCACGGCAGGCGGGTGACGGGATTGCTCGGCGGCAGATGTTCGCAGGCGTGAAACACCTCGTAGGCCAGGTAGCCAAGGATCATGCAGCCTGCGAACAGTCCGGTGACGTTGCCATTGAGGTGCTTGAGCAGCCACCAGGCGGGCAGGGTGATCGCCAGGCTGTGCAGCACAATCAGCCACGCCGGAAACAGAATCACCCGCCAGTCGCGCGCCGTATCGTAGGTCATGTAGCCGGGGGCGAAAAAATTGTGGTGATCGCCCGCGTGCCGGGCATAGAACAACCGCGCAAAAGCCTTCTTGTGATGGCCCAGGTGGCGGTGGACCACGTAGACCGCGAAATTGAAAAACAACAGCGTCAGTGGCACCGCCAGCCACTCCAGCGGTTGCACCTGGTGCACGGTGCTCCAGAACAGCGTGATGCCCAGCGCACCGAAGGCCAATACAAAACCGCCGTGCAGCCACGGGTTATAGAGCCGATGAATATCGGCCCGGTAACGGGCACGAAACGCCTGCGTGGTTTGCCTCACCGCGATCACCTGTTGTCGTTGTTATGAACAAAAGACTAGTCGCGGAAAAATTATTCAGCCAATGGATGTCGGGAATGGGTGGGTATTCACGCCGAACGGGTGTGGATGTTGCTTAGATCAACGGATCCCAGCGCTGCGACCAGTCGCTGTCGGTCTTGACCAGTTCCCGCAACAACTCGAACGCCTGTTGCAGCACCGCCGAATCGCGATCCCGCGAGTACACCAGGAAGGTCGGGTAACTGAACTCCGGGGCTTTGGGCACCCGTTCCAGCACGCCGCTGTCGAGGTAGCTCTGAACCACCCGCGTACGGAAATAACCGGTGCCACCGTTTTGCAGGATGTATTGCAGCGCCAGCGGGCCGAGGTTGAAGCTCACCGCGGCTTTGGCCTTGTCCGGCAGCGCCGCGTCGTGCTGGCGCCGGAACGCCTTGCCCCAATCGATATAGACGTAAGGCTCGGGCCTGGATGGCAGGCGCACCAGGATGAGTTTCTCCTCCAGCAGTTGCTCTACTTGCAGCTGTGGCCAGTACTCGGGTTGAAACACCAGCGCGGCATCCAGTACGCCCAATTCCAGCTGGCGCAGCAGGTTCTCGCCGTCGCGGATTTCCGTGCGCAAGGCGTGACTGGGGATCTTCTCACGCAGTTCGCGGGCCCAACTGAGCATCAACGGGTTGCACAAACTGACCTCGCCGCCGATGTGCAGCACATTGCGGTAGCCTTCCGGCAACGGCAAATCCCGGCGCGCCGCTTCCCATGTCTGTACCAGCTGATTGGCGTACACCACAAAGGCCTCGCCATCCGCGGTCAGGCGAGCACCCGCACGGTTGCGCACGAACAAGGTGCTGGCGAGCTGGCTTTCGAGTTTCTGTACCCGAGCGGTGATCGCGGTCTGGGTGACGTGCAGCTTATCGGCGGCGGCGGCAAGACTGCCGCAGCGAACGATTTCCAGAAAGGTACGGGCGAGATCGATGTCCATAAGCAGTCGCTGAGGTGAAGAGCCCCGCAGTGTAGAGCAAGCGCGCCTGAACTCGAACTGAATGAGCAGGAAGCGGCATGCACGGGGGCGAATCCTCGCTCTACACTGCAAACCATCCCGGACAACAACGGACGTTCCCATGACAGCGCAGTCGGTCACGAACATTCTCGACACCGTCGAAGGCCAGCGTTTGGTTGGCGATGAGGCCGAGTGCTGGCGCGAATGGGGCCCGTATTTGAGTGAACGGCAATGGGGCACCGTGCGCGAGGACTACAGCGCCGATGGCGATGCCTGGACCTATTTCCCGCATGAGCACGCGCGCAGCCGGGCCTATCGTTGGGGCGAGGACGGGCTGGCCGGGTTCTGCGACCGGGCCCAGCACTGGTGCATCGGGTTGGGGCTTTGGAACGAGCACGACCCGATTCTCAAGGAGCGTCTGTTTGGCCTGAACAATGCCGAAGGCAATCACGGCGAAGACGTCAAAGAGCTGTATTTTTATGTCGACGGCGTGCCGAGCCATGCCTACATGCGCATGCTCTATAAATACCCGCAGGCTGCGTTTCCCTATGCCGACCTGGTGGCCGAGAACGCCCGTCGGGGCCTTTCCGATACCGAGTACGAAATCCTAGATACCGGGGTGTTTGAAGACGACCGCTATTTCGACGTAACGGTGGAATACGCCAAGCACAGCCCGGACGACCTGTTGATGCGGGTCACCGTGCACAACCGTTCGGATCTGCCGGCGCGTCTGCGGGTCTTGCCCCAGGTGTGGGCGCGCAACACCTGGAGTTGGGGCGGTGACCGGCACATGCCCAGCCTGACGCTGGCCGGCGACTCGGTCCTGGCGCAGCACCCAACGCTGGCGGACCGGCAACTCACTGCCTGGGGCGAGGAGGGCTGTGAGTGGCTGTTCTGCGACAACCAGACCAACCATCCGAAACTCGACGGCGTGCCCGCCAATGGCCCGTTCAAGGATGGCATCAACGATTATCTGGTCGACGGTGTGGCGGGGGCGATTCGACGTGACGCCGGTACTCGGGTCGCGGCGCATTTCGTTCTCGAACTGGACGGACTCGCGCACAAATGCATCTACCTGCGCTTTGCGCCGACCGTCGCGCCCAAGGTCAACGCCAAGGCGCTGTTCGAGCGTCGCCGCTTGGAGGCCGATGATTATTACGCGGTGCTGCAAGCACAGATGACGGACCCGGACGCACGTAACGTTCAGCGTCAGGCGCTGGCCGGGTTGCTCTGGTCCAAGCAGTTGTATTACTTCGACGTCAATCGCTGGCTCGACGGCGACCCCGGACAACCCTCGCCACCGCCCGGACGGTTGAACATCCGCAATACCCACTGGCGGCATTTGTCGAACGCCGACATCGTTTCCATGCCCGACACCTGGGAATATCCGTGGTATGCCTCGTGGGACCTGGGCTTTCAGGCCGTCGCTTATGCGCTGATCGATCCGGGTTTTGCCAAGCATCAACTGCTGCTGTTGGTCAAAGATCGCTTCATGCACCCCAACGGCCAACTGCCGGCCTACGAATGGCGTTTCGACGATGCCAACCCGCCGGTGCATGCCTGGGCCAGTTGGCGGGTGTATCAGCGTGACAAGGCCTTGACCGGCGTCGGCGATATGGATTTTCTCGAGCGGATTTTCCACAAGCTGTTGCTGAATTTTTCCTGGTGGGTCAACCGCAAGGATGCCGAAGGTCGCAACCTGTTCCAGGGCGGGTTTCTCGGGCTGGACAACATTGCGCTGTTTGACCGTTCGGCCGCGTTACCAACTGGTTTTCACCTGGATCAGGCCGACGGTACGGCGTGGGTAGCGGCGTATGCGCTGGACTTGATGCGGATTGCCCTGGAACTGGCCAAGCGCAATCCGGTGTATGTCGACATCGCGGTGAAGTTCTTCGAGCACTTCCTCTATATCGCTGGCGCCATCAACCGCGTGGACGATGCCGCTGAAGGGTTGTGGGATGAGCAGGATCAGTTTTTCTACGATGTGCTGCACCGCCCGGATGGCGTCAACGAACCGCTGCGCCTGCGCTCCATCGTTGGCTTGATGCCACTGTTTGCGGTGCAGGTGCTGGAACAGCACGAGCACGAAGGGTTGCCGGGGCTGCGTGAGCGTTTATTGGGCTTCCTGCATCATCGGCCGGACCTGGCGAGTCTGATTTCACGCTGGACCGAGCCTGGCAAAGGCAATCGGATACTGCTCGCGCTGTTGCGTGGCGAGCGCACCAAGAACCTGCTCAAGCGCATGCTCGATGAGGCCGAATTTCTCTCCGAATTCGGCGTTCGCTCCTTGTCCAAAGCCTTTGCCGAGCATCCGTTCGGCATGCAGATCAATGGCAACAAACTGTGTGCCGACTATGAACCGGCGGAATCCGGTTCGCGGTTGTACGGTGGCAATTCCAACTGGCGCGGGCCGTTGTGGATGCCGATCAATTACCTGCTGATCGAGTCGTTGCGTGAGTTTCATCGCTACTACGGTGAAAATTTTTCGGTCGAATACCCCAGCGGTTCAGGTTATCTGGCATCGCTTGCCCAGGTAGCCGACAGTTTGAGTCAGCGTCTGACCCGACTGTTCTTGCGGGATGAAAACGGTAGCCGACCGTCGATGGTCGGCTACGCGCAGCTCCAGGCCGACCCGTTGAGCTGCGACCTGGTGCTGTTTCACGAGTATTTCCACGGCGAAACCGGCCGCGGCTTGGGTGCCAGCCATCAAACCGGCTGGAGCGCGCTGGTGGCGTTGTTGCTCTGAACGTCACGCAATTTCTGTAGCAGCTGGCGTAGCCTGCGTCCGGCTGCGAAGCAGTCGTAAACCCTATGTGCAAGGTTTAGCTGAAAAGCCGCAATGCCTGATTTCACGACGGCCACGTCCGAACGCGGCCCGCACCGAACGTAGCCTTCGGCAGCTGCTACAAAGCCCTGTCGATCAAGCGATCAGCGTTGCCTCGCGCTCCAATGCCCACGGCGCGATCAAGCGCTGCGGGGTCTGGCAGGTTTTGCGCTTGAACACGAAGTTGCGGCACTTCTCGGCGAACTGCTGGCGGTTGTGCACCATGTCCAGTTGCATCTGTGCCAGCTCGGCCTCGCGACAGTGTTCGATCTGCTGAAGGTCCATGCTGGTTTTGCGTGCGCGAAATGCCGCGTACTTTTTATCGGTCAAAGCGCCCTTGGCMTGTTGCAACAGCCATTGGCTGAACTCGCGCGGGCAGCGCGGGCCAATCTCCTGAATCATCCCCAACTGCCAGGCCTGAAACGCGCTGACCGGCAGGCATTCTTCGGTCAGCTTGTGCGCGATTTCGCTGCCCACTGCGCGGGGCAGGCTGTAGGTCCAGTATTCGGAGCCATACAGGCCCATGGTTTTGTAATGCGGATTGAGCACGATACCCGCCCGGGCGAAAACGATGTCGGCGGCCAGCGCCAGCATCACGCCGCCGGCTCCGGCACCGCCGGTCAGGCCGCTGACCACCAGTTGCCGGGCCGTCAACATTTCCTGGCAGACATCGTTGATTGCCTGAATATTGGCCCAGGCTTCCAGCCCCGGCACCTCGGCGGCCTGAATGACATTGAGGTGCACACCGTTGGAAAAGCTTCCGCGACCGCCCTTGATCAGCAGCACCTGGGTGTCCCGGGCCTTGGCCCACTGCAGCGCTGCAACCAACCGCTGGCACTGTTCGGTGCTCATGGCGCCATTGTAGAACTCGAAGGTCAGTTCACCGACGTGGCCCGACTCCCGATAGCRAATCGGTTGATAGGTCGCCTCATTGAACGGTTGGTTGGCGATCGAGCTGTCCAGTACCGGTATTGCATGGAGTTGCCCGGCCAACACATGCCGTGCCGGCAACTTGAAGGTTTCCTCTCCTGGCTGAGCCTTGCGCTTGAGCGAGCCGATCCACAGGCTGCGATCGCCGGTCGCGACCAGCACGGCATCGTCCTGCACGGCAAGAATTTCCCCCGGCGTACCGGTACGTGAATCGAGGTGGGCGTCGTACAGGTAATACTGCCCGCCGGCCAGACTTGCCAACACACCGGGCTGGCCGTCAGCGGCATCGAGGGTGCGTTTGATGAACTGCGTGCAATCGTGCCAGCTGAAGGTTCGGTCGGCCTGTTTCATGTTCGGCTTCAGGCGCCCGATGACGTTCGGTTGCGTGTAATCGAGGGGTGTCGGGACGAAATCGCTGGCGAATTTTTCCACCACATCACGAATGCAATAGATCGCGGCGTCACTCACCGGGCCGTTGTACAGCTCGGATTTGCGAACGTCGGCGGGCATGTTGAATTCATAGGTCGACCAGATCGGCCCGGCGTCCACTTCTTCGACCGCCTGCAAGGCCGTGACGCCCCAGCGGCTGACCTGCTGGGTGATGGCCCAGTCGAGCGCACTGGCGCCGCGGTCGCCGACGATGCCTGGGTGAATGATCACCACCGGTCGGTCCGGGTTGCTCCAGAGCTGTTGCGGAACACGATCCTTGAGAAACGGGCAGATCACCAGATCGGCCGCCGATTCTTCGATCTGTCGGCACACCGAGGCTTCGTCAGTGAACAGCACCACGCTGGGCTCATGACCTGACTGGCGCAAGTCCAGCCAGGCCCGTTGGGTCAAACCGTTGAACGCCGATGACAACAAAATGATCTTCAATGACCGCATGAATGACTCTTCCCTGAGAATGCTCGGCCGGAGGCTCCCATTGAGCCGTCCCTGGCCTTTGATGGAAGAACAAGGGTAGAGAGAGTGCGGCGAGGGTTAGCTGATCGAGATCAATCTTGTGTTTGCAAATTTTTCATCTGGCGACGAGTTGTTCGAGAGCCTGGTGGTCAGTTAAACCGCCACACGTTTCGTAGCAGCTGCCGAGCTTGCGAGGCTGCGTTCGGCTGCGAAGCAGTCGTGAAATCAGGCGGCGCGTTCTTTCAGACAAACCACGTACGCAGGATTGGCGAGGACTGCGTCCGAACGCGGCCCGCCTCGAACGCAGCCTCGCGGGCTCGGCAGTTGCTACCGGCGCGGGCTCGGCTCTACAGTAAGCCCGCCATTGGTGGGCTTACTGTCAAAGGCATTCGTCAAAACGCAAAGCACGAACAGCCAAACGCGCCCCAGAATCCCTGGAAGTCGCTGACGGGTGCGTTCGACAAGCGCGCCTGCTCATGGCTGTGGGCATGCACGGCGCAAGCGCCTGCGCATTGATGCATCTGGGCGGTGAGCGGTGCCAAGGGTTTCCAGTGCCCCGGCACGTTCACCACCGGTGACCAGTCGGGCATGACCGGCAAACGCGGTGGGCCGAGTTTTTCGAATTCGAGGCTGCCGTACACCACCTTGCCGTCGACCACGGTCAGCACCGATTCAATCCATTTGATCGCTTCGTCGTCGACGCTGAAGTAGTCGGCAGACAACGCCACCAGATCGGCCAGTTGCCCGACCTTGATCTGGCCTTTTGTGCCTTGCTCGGAGGAGAACCAGGCGCTGCCATGGGTGTAGAGTTCCAGCGCCGTGTCGCGGCTCAGGCCTTGCGGGTAAAGCTCCAGGCCGCCGACGGTGCGGCCGCTGACCAGCCAGTAGAGCGACGTCCACGGGTTGTAGCTGGAAACCCGTGTGGCGTCGGTGCCGGCACCGACCGGAATGCCTTCGGCGAGCATGCGCTGGATCGGTGGGGTGTGCTCGGCGGCTCTGGCGCCGTAACGGTCGACAAAATATTCGCCCTGAAAGGCCATGCGGTCCTGAATCGCAATGCCGCCGCCCAGTGCATGAACCCGCTCGATGTTCTGCGCGGTGATGGTTTCGGCGTGATCGAAGAACCACGGCAGCCCGTCGAACGGGATATCGCGGTTGACCTTTTCGAACACGTCGAGCATCCGGCTGATCGATTCGTTGTAGGTGGCGTGCAGGCGGAACGGCCAGCGCTGCTCCACCAAATGGCGCACCACCGGTTCCAGTTCCTGCTCCATGGTTTGTGGCAGATCGGGGCGTGGTTCGAGGAAGTCTTCAAAGTCGGCGGCGGAGAACACCAGCATTTCGCCAGCGCCGTTGTGCCGCAGGAAATCGTTACCCTGGCCGTAGTGCGAGGTACTGGTCCAGTTCTTGAAGTCGGTCAGCTCTTCCTTGGGTTTTTGGGTGAACAGGTTGTAGGCAATGCGCACGCTCAGTTGCCGATCCTTCGCCAACTGCTGGATGACCTGATAGTCGTCCGGGTAATTCTGAAAGCCGCCGCCGGCATCGATGGCGCTGGTGACACCGAGGCGATTGAGTTCGCGCATGAACTGCCGGGTCGAGTTGAGCTGATACTCCAGCGGCAACTTCGGCCCCTTGGCCAGGGTCGAGTAGAGAATCATCGCGTTCGGACGGGCGATCAGCATGCCCGTAGGGTCACCATTGGCATCGCGCTGGATTTCGCCACCCGGCGGGTTCGGGGTATTGCGGTCGTAACCCACCACTTTCAGCGCCGCGCGGTTGAGCAGGGCGCGGTCATACAGGTGCAGGACGAACACCGGGGTGTCAGGTGCAGCCTTGTTCAGCTCTTCAATAGTCGGCAGGCGCTTTTCGGCGAACTGGAACTCGGTCCAGCCACCGACCACGCGCACCCATTGCGGTGCCGGCGTGCGGTCGGCCTGATCCTTGAGCAGGCGCAAGGCGTCGACCAATGACGGCACGCCTTCCCAGCGCAGTTCGAGGTTGTAGTTCAGGCCACCACGGATCAGGTGCAGGTGCGAGTCGTTGAGGCCAGGGATCACCGTGCGTTTTTGCAGGTCGATGACTTGCGTGCTGGCGCCGCGCAGGGGCATGACGTCCGAATCATTGCCGACGGTAATAAACCGCCCGTCCTTGATGGCGACCGCGCTCGCGAGGGGTTTATCCCGGTCGACCGTGTGCATGCGCCCGTTGAACAGGATGAGATCGGCTGGGGAGTTGGTCATGCTGGTGCTCTGCGCAAACAGAGGACTGGTCCAGGCACTGACGGTGCTTGCCGGAAGGCCTTGCCGTACGCGGCGCTGGTTGAAGTCGTCGTGTTCATCAGGTGGGCTCATGGCGCCGTTCTCCGCAGGTATTCGGTCGAGCGAGCAGCCGGATGCGCGAGCCATACGGCCAGCAGAGAATATAGACGGCAAATTCGCAGTCGATGTGTCGGGCGGGCACATTTACGACCGGCAGAAACGACGAATCCCGCCATAAGGGCGGGATTCGCAAGCAGCCAGAGGGCTCCCGAGGACGGGAGCCATCGTCTTAGCTTGGGAACAGCTCGGACAGTTTCATGGCCAGCATCATGTCGCCTTCAGCGCGCAGTTTGCCGCCCATGAATGCCTGCATGCCGTCGGTCGAACCGTCGACGATGCCTTCCAGGGTTTCGCCGTCCATGACCAGAGTCACTTGAGCGTCCGGGTTCTCGCCTTCTTGCAGCTCGCACGTGCTGTCTTTGACGATCAGCGAGAAGTTCTTGGTGTCGTCGATGCGGAAACCGAAAACCAGGTCCAGACCGGCAGCAGCGGCTGGGTTGAACTTGGCTTTCATGGCTTGTACGGCGTCAGCTACGGAGGTCATGGTTCGATCCTTTCATGAAGTGTTACAACAAGGGTCACAGTGATCCGGACTCAACGGAAAGTGATGAGTTCCGGGGCCTTCAGCAGCTGCAAATGTGCATGACTGTTGAAGGAAGCCAGTGCCACCTCGCGACCACGGAACTTCAGTTGGTTGAGCGAGGTGTTAACGATTTGCCAATTCAGTTCAAAAGCCTGCCTGGCCGGCATTTGAGTAATCAGGTGGAGCAGGGCAGTGATGGTCCCGCCGGAGGTGAACACGGCGATTTTCTGGGTGTTATCGGCCTGTTCGAGAATACGCTGCAAACCGGCCTGGACCCGCTCGACGAAGCCAAGCCAGCTTTCGAGGCCCGGTGTATCGTACGTCCCGACCAGCCAGCGCTCGATGATTAAAGCAAAGATTCGCTGAAACTCGCCGCGATTCTGCGCGGCATTGCGCAGGATGTTCAGGGCTTCGGGTTCTTCGGGCAGCAGGTCTGGAAGCAGTGCACAGATCACTGCGTCGGCGTCGAACTCGTTGAAAGCCGAATCGATTTCCAGGGGCGGTACCGGCAGGCCGACAGCGCCGAATTGTGCCAGGGTGCTGTTGGCGGTGTGTTGCTGACGACGCAGGTCGCCCGACAGGCAGCGATCGAAACTCAATCCCAGTTCAGCCAGATGACTGCCGAGTATTTCTGCCTGGCGAATACCGGTCGGCGACAGCACGTCGTAGTCGTCTGCACCGAAAGAGGCCTGGCCATGTCGAATCAAATAGATGCTGCCCACGTCCGCGTCATCCGGGTACGTTGAAGGTTTTGCGAGGTTATGAGGATGGCGATGAGCTGTCAATGAAAAAACATACGCTTGTTTGAAATGCTCGTTGGAGGCCCGTTACAGAAGGTTTCACGACTGGTCGCAACGCGGCCGCATGGGTATGCTGAAGGTATACGCGCCCGCGTGTTCTGCGGCGCACTGTCGTTAAGGAGTCAATGTGGATTTTCTTGCCGAGTACGCAAGTTTTCTGGCTAAAACCGTTACCTTGGTGATCGCCATTCTGGTGGTCCTGGCCAGCTTTGCGGCGTTGCGCAGCAAAGGCCGGCGCAAGTCCGCGGGCCAGTTGCAGGTCAGTAAACTCAATGATTTCTACAAGGAACTGCGTGAGCGCCTGGAGCAGACACTGCTCGACAAGGACCAGCTCAAGGCCTTGCGTAAATCCGAAGCCAAGTCCGAGAAAAAACAGAAGAAAAAGCCGGAAGCCAAACCACGGGTGTTCGTGCTGGATTTCGATGGCGATATCAGGGCGTCGGCGACTGAAAGCCTGCGCCACGAAATCACCGCGCTGCTGTCCCTGGCCACGCCAAAGGACGAAGTCGTGTTGCGCCTGGAAAGCGGCGGAGGCATGGTTCACAGCTACGGTCTGGCGTCCTCGCAACTGGCGCGCATTCGCCAGGCCGGTGTGCCATTGACCGTGTGCATCGACAAGGTCGCGGCCAGCGGCGGTTACATGATGGCGTGCATCGGCGAGAAGATCATTAGCGCGCCGTTTGCCATTCTGGGTTCGATCGGGGTGGTGGCGCAGTTGCCTAACGTCAATCGCCTGCTAAAAAAACACGACATCGACTTTGAAGTCCTGACGGCGGGTGAGTACAAGCGCACGCTGACGGTGTTCGGCGAAAACACCGAGAAGGGCCGGGAGAAGTTCCAGGAAGACCTGGATGTGACCCACGAACTGTTCAAGAACTTCGTCTCACGCTACCGGCCGCAACTGGCCATCAATGAAGTGGCCACCGGTGAAGTCTGGCTGGGTGTTGCCGCACTGGAAAAACGACTGGTCGATGAGCTGAAAACCAGCGATGAATACCTTGCCGAACGGGCCAAGGGCGCAGAGCTGTTTCACCTTCATTATGCCGAACGCAAGAGCCTGCAAGAGCGCGTCGGCCTGGCGGCCAGCGGTTCGATTGATCGGGTACTGTTGACCTGGTGGAGCCGTCTCACCCAGCAGCGTTTTTGGTAGGGCGCACGGGACTAACCACTGTTATCGCAGCGTCGAGTGCAATGCTCGGCGCTGAACAGGTTCAGTCGCGGGTGTTCACCCTTCACATTTCAGGTCTGTTGAGTCCGTCGCGTTTTCCCACCTGTTTGAAGACATTTCCTGCTTTTTTTGCGGCAGGCGATGCATAAGCTCTTGGCTCCCGAATCAACTGCAAAGGATTGCAAATGATGGCGCTAGAGAGTCAACACCAGCCTGTCACCAGCCGGTTATCCGCTCAGAAAAAACAACCGCTGTCGAGCCTTGCGCTGGACGCCGTATTGCCCTCGACCCCGACCCAATATGCCGCGAAGCTGATTGAGGAGCGTTGGGGGGCAGTACCATTGGCCGCTCGGCTGGTCGATCTGAATTACAGTTTCTATGGCTACCCTGCGCAACAGGACGTGCAGCAAGGCCGGGTCAGAAAATCACAAAGCCTGGTACAGGCCTTGCTGTCCAACTATCAGACGGTGGGCGCGGGTCGCTTCGGGGAAACGGCATTCGGCCTGTACACGCCTCCTGCCGTGGGGCCGGAAGTCCGAATTGTCGAGATTGATGAGTCTATAAATCCAGACGGTGGGTTCCAGGACTACGAGGGCATCTATCGTCAGACCGACCCTCAGCGCTACGGCCCCGGCACTCAGTTGAAGCTGCAGCCGGCAGAGTTCAAGAAGTGGGTGTGGGAGCTGGAGTTCAAGGACAGATACACCGCTTATGTGCACGCTGCGTGGCCTTCCGACGAGGTCTGTCTTGCACCCCAAGGTTATCCGCTGCGCACTTCGGTCAAGACGGCCTTTGTCATGGCGGCTTATCTGCAACACCAGGAAAACAGCCTGACCCAGGACGGACTCAAACTGGCACTGCAGGTTGCCGGGTTTGATCCGCAGCAAACGTGGGAACAACTGACGGTTGAGCAATTGCAGGCCTGGGCGACGACCGAGTCTTCCATAGAGGCTGCGCGGCTGGTCATCTACCGTTATGTATCGAGCGATATCTGGAGCTTTCGAGAGAAAACCAGTGAGCGGATTTTGCTTTATATCCCGAGTAACTCTTCTCCGTTCCACGAGTTCGCCGATCAAAAGGCGTTACACGAATGGGTGGTCGATGTGGGTCGGGACGTTGCCCGGCGGGATGCTCTGGCAGCACATTTTTCTGAAGATGACCGGCAGGACGGCACGTTCCACGCAGGCGTGTCGACCGCATTGGATGGCATGGCGATTTACCCCGAACAACATCATTTGAAGAAAGGCCATGGTTTTTTCAACGATGATGGTTACTGGGATCCTGCCGATTACATTCACTTCGAGGTCGCAACGTCTCCAACCGATCCCTTCGCGCAGTGGGTGTTGGTGATGAAGCAAGCGGCCCAGGCCAGCATTGAAACGATTCGTGACGATGCCCAGGTCAATCGGGATGATTTGAGTGCGGTGGTCGAGCCCATCGTGCATTGGATCAACAAATTTGGTCCCTTGGCGTTGTTCGTTCCGGGGGGTGAAGGTTTATTGGCATTGGCCGGGCTGATCGATGCCGGTTATGGGCTGGCCCAGGCGGTTGATGGCAAGACCCCTGAAGAGCGCTCGACAGGTGTCACACGCACCGTATTCGGTTTGCTCAATGCCTTGCCACTAGTCGCGGAAGGGGCGGCCATCAAGGCACAAGAACATTCCGTCGGCATCGGTTCTGAACCCGGTCCTGCACCTGCTGTTGTGGACGAGCCCTTGTCCGGTGAGTCCTCGATCGTGGCCGCAGAGGTTGCACCTCCCGCCCCAGGCGCTGAACGGCTACAACTGTTGCGAGGTATCGGGCCGAGTGTCCAGGCATTCAGCGATGAGGTTCTGGCCCAGATAGCTCATGTCAGCCCGGTGGACGATGATGTATTACGCCTGATGCACACCGGGCAGCGGTCGCCGGCTCCGATGCTGGCGGACACCATCAGTCGTTTCACGCTCGATCAGGATCTGCAGCGTGCCATTGACGCGTTCCCCGAAGGCTCGGCGCAGGCTGAGCAGCTAAAAAGCACACGAGTCGAACAGTTCAGGCAGCGCTACGACGCGCTACAGCAATCGGATAATGACTGGGTCAGGTTGTTCCGGCATCAATACCCGGGTTTGCCAAAAAGTGCGGTGGAGCAAATGCTCAACAGGTCGGGAGCAGACATTGCTGCGCCTCATACACTGGCTGACACCAGGCGAGTGCTCGTGCAGTTGAGCGGCAAGGCGCGGCAGTACGAGCAGCATGTACGGTTGTGCCGCGCCTATGAGGGGCTCTATCTGAAATCGGTCGAGAACGCCGACAGCGATGTGCTCGTTTTGCAGACGCTGGAACGGCTGCCGGGCTGGTCGCAAGCGACTCGCGTCGAGGCGCTCTACGGGCAGGTTGGTACGGCTGGCTTTGATCAAGCGCTGCTGGGGCTTCTGCCGCAAGAACAACGCACGGCCCTCGGTTTGCGTCCAGGCCATGAATGGCAGGACTTGTTGCTCAAAATTCGGGAGAACGCCGTGCCGCGCTCAGAATTGATGCTCGGGTTGCGCAGGATGGACTCCGGGTTGACCTTTCAGAGTCTCGGTTTGCGAGGTGGTGGATTCCCGAACACCGCGCAGTCCGGTGAGCTGTCCATAGAGATCATGAGGCTTCAAGTTAAGGAGATTTATCCTGCGTTTACGACTGAACAAGCGGATGAGTTTCTGTTGAATGCGGGGGCACAGGCTCAGGCCGATCTTTATCGGCTGAGGTTGCAGGCGGAGCAACTGCGTGTCGATATCACCGATTGGGTCGAAGACGTAACCGATGATGTCGAAGAGATGGATATCGAGATTCTGCTCGCGGGTGATGAGGGCGCCGAGGGGATGAGCGACGCCGAGATCGAGGAAGAGAACGACGCGCGTATAGAACAATGGATGGAGATTGAACGTGAGACCCGATACGAACTGGCCGATGAACTGATTGCCATTTGGCAAAAACGTAGCGGGCCGGACAGCAGGGTTTATCGGGGCGGTGAGTTCATCGGCTTCCATCTGGACATGGACTTCGAGCAGATGCACTACCTCCCGCAGCTCAACGTAAAGTTGAATGACGTGGTCTCTCTCACCATGCCGAATTTCAAGTTAACGCAGCGCGGCAGCCTTAACGGATTTCTTGAGTGTTTCCCCAACCTTCGCACATTGAATATGCAGGGCGTTGATCTACGACTTTTTGACCAGAATGGCATAGCGGTTGGTCGATTGCCGCCTGCTATCGGCCTGATGTCTCGGCTTGAGGTCTTGAACCTGAAAGCGACCCGGCTGGTCCTGACGGAGGGAACCGTAGGCGAACTCGCCGAGCTCACCCGACTTCAGGAGCTCGATCTAAGCGAAAATCCGCTCGGCCTCTCGCCGGCAGTGTTTGATATGTCCGAATTGCGTCAACTCAATTTGAGAAGGGCAGAGCTTCGGTCGTGCCCGGTCTTTACTCTCGATTTTCATGGCCTGGAGCGGTTGGATCTGCGTGATAACCAGATTGCCCGAGTGCCTGAGTCGGTTCGTAAGCAGTCGGTGGTCGAGGGCAACGTCTTGCTTTCAGGCAATCCGCTAACCGACGTAGACAGTCTGCAATGGGTTGTAGCCCATCGAAAGCAGACCGGGATCAATTTATGGATGGGGTCAGCGGTACACGATGTTGCCAGCCCAAACGCTTGGTTGACCGGGCTTCTCCCTGAGCAGGCGGCACAACAGACTGCACGCTGGGAACGTGTGTTTGCAAAAGAGGGGAGTAATCGTTTCTTCGGCATTTTGGAAGCGCTGACGCGCACGGCTGATTTCCTGGTGGACTACGCACCTTTGCAGCGGCGAGTGTGGCGGATGCTTGAGGAGATGGATGCTTCGCAGGAACTTTACCAACACCTGTTCGAGGGTGTGGAATGGCCGCCTCTCGATGGGAATGACCCGTTTGCCGGTTTTGTGCGACTGGAAGACAGAATCACGTTATTCAAGGAGCCGCCTCTGAAAAAAGCCGGTCTCGATAGCGAGACTTCTCAAGCGTCATAGGTGGGGCGGGGAGTCTGTAGCCACAATGAAAAACCTTGAGTCCCGGCACAGGCGCCGGGCTCAAGGTTTTTTTCGATCAGCGGCGACGGAACAGCGGCAGCGGTTCGTCGGTGGCGGCCTGGTAGGTCACCGAGAAGTCCTTGAGGCTTTCAAGGGCTTCGTACGGGTCCTTGTCGGCGCGCAATGCGTAAGCGTCGAAACCGCAGCGGTGCAGGTAGAACAGCTGGTCGCGCAGCACATCGCCGATCGCCCGCAGTTCGCCCTTGTAGCCGTAGCGGTCACGCAGCAGGCGCGCGTTGGAGTAGTTGCGCCCGTCGGTGAAGGCCGGGAAGTTCAAGGCAATGACCTGGAACTGATCGACGTCGTCACCGATTTCCTCGGCTTCTTCATCGGCATCCAGCCACACGCCCAGACCGCCATCACGAGCCTTGAGCGCGTGAGCGTGATCGCGCCACAGGGCCAACGGCACGATCAGGTCGTCGCAGTTGGAGATGCCGTCGAAGGTCGCGTCCTTTGGCAGCAAGTGCCAGGTTTCGTCGATGACTTCGTTGTTCTTAATTATTCGCTGCATAGACGCGTTCCTTGAAGAGGTCGATGCCGATACGTTGATAGGTGTCGATGAAGCGTTCGTCTTCGGTACGTTGTTCCACGTACACGTCGATCAGCTTCGAGATCACGTCAGGCATGTCGTCCTGGGCAAAGGACGGGCCGAGGATCTTGCCCAGGCTGGCGTCACGGCTGGCGCTGCCGCCGAGGGATACCTGGTAGAACTCTTCACCTTTCTTGTCCACCCCGAGGATGCCGATGTGGCCGACGTGGTGGTGACCGCAGGCGTTCATGCAGCCGGAGATGTTCAGGTCCAGTTCGCCGATGTCGAACAGATAGTCCAGGTCATCGAAACGGCGCTGGATGGCTTCGGCGATCGGGATCGACTTGGCGTTGGCCAGGGAGCAGAAGTCACCACCCGGGCAGCAGATGATGTCGGTCAGCAGGCCGATGTTCGGCGTAGCGAAACCTTGCTCGCGCAATTCACCCCACAGGGTGAACAGTTGGCTCTGCTCGACGTCAGCCAGAATGATGTTCTGCTCGTGGGAGGTGCGCAGCTGGCCAAAGCTGTAGCGGTCGGCCAGGTCGGCAACGCCATCGAGCTGCTTGTCGGTCAGGTCGCCCGGCGCAACGCCGGTCGGCTTGAGCGACAGGGTCACGGCAACATAACCCGGCTTCTTGTGGGCCAGGGTGTTGCGGGTGCGCCAGCGAGCGAAGCCCGGGTATTGCTTGTCGAGTTCAGCCAGCTCAGCCGTCTGGTCGTTCAGGGCTTTGTAGTCCGGATCGACGAAATGCTTGGCGACGCGATGCACTTCGGCCTCGGTCAGCGTGGTCTGGCCACCGCGAAGGTGTTCCATTTCCGCGTCGACTTTTTGGGCGAAGACTTCAGGCGTCAGGGCCTTGACCAGAATCTTGATCCGCGCCTTGTACTTGTTGTCGCGACGACCATAGCGGTTGTACACACGCAGGATGGCGTCAAGGTAGCTCAACAGGTCTTGCCACGGCAGGAATTCATTGATGAACGCGCCAACGACCGGCGTACGACCGAGGCCACCACCGACCAGCACGCGGAAACCCAGTTCGCCTGCGGCGTTGTGCACCGGCTCAAGGCCGATGTCATGGACTTCAATGGCTGCGCGGTCCGAGGTCGACCCGTTGATGGCGATCTTGAACTTGCGCGGCAGGTAGGCGAATTCCGGGTGGAAGGTGGTCCACTGACGGACGATTTCGCACCATGGACGCGGATCGATCAGCTCGTCGGCAGCGACACCGGCGAACTGATCGGTGGTGACGTTGCGCAGGCAGTTGCCGCTGGTCTGGATCGCGTGCATCTGCACGGTCGCAAGCTCTGCCAGGATGTCCGGGATGTCTTCCAGTGCCGGCCAGTTGAACTGCACGTTCTGCCGGGTGCTGATGTGGGCGTAGCCCTTGTCGTAGTCGCGGGCGATCTTGGCCATCATTCGCGTCTGGCGCGAAGTCAGTTGGCCATAAGGCACGGCAACCCGCAGCATCGGGGCGAAGCGCTGGATGTAAAGGCCATTTTGCAGGCGCAGGGGGCGGAATTCTTCTTCGCTCAGCTCGCCTGCCAGATAGCGTCGGGTCTGATCACGGAACTGCTTGACGCGGTCCTCGATGATCCGCTGATCGTACTCGTCGTATACGTACATATAGGTCCTGTTCTCAGGCTTGGGCCAATCAGGAACAGCTGCGTTTTTCGCTCGCTTGATTCCGATACTGCCTTGGCAATTCTGCGCGCACGGCCGCGCACTCCCCACGGAGCCGAGGCAAGATACCAGTTTGCGTTTATGCGCAAAAGTGATGTTTGAGTATATGTAAAGAACCAAATCGACTAATGAGACCGGTTATTGTCTTACCCACATTTGTGGTGCGGGCAATCCTCTACTTAACTGTGCTCGAGTCTTTCTGCAATCACCGATAAAACCGACAAGAGGCGATGCAATGAGCAACCCAACCAAAGCACGGAAAAGTGATAGCACCGTCGATGCATGGGCAATTCTGTTCCYGATTATCCTGGTAGTGGGCACTGCGGTGTTCTGGGTCAGCCATCAATAGGTAAGCGTGTCCGGGCCCTGTTCTGATGATTGTCGGACAAAACGGCGATTAATCGCGATTTGCCAGCAGTTCGCTGGCTATAATGCGCGGCTAATTGCCGGGGCTCGGATATTCAATGTTCAAGTTTCTCTGTGGGGTATTGCTATCGGTTTGCTCGGCCTATGGGTCGGGTACGCAAGCAGCGTCGGTGCTGTTCCTGAGCCCCGGCACTTCTACGGAAACCTTTTGGCTCAGCTATTCGCAATTCATGCAGGCCGCCGCCCGCGACCTGGGCATGGACCTGCGGATACAGTATTCCGAACGCGAGCCTGAAACCACGATCAAACAGGCCCGTGAAGCCCTGCAAGGCCCACATCGGCCTGACTATCTGGTGTTCGCCAACGAGCAATATGTTGCGCCGGAAATCTTGCGGCTGTCCGAGGGCAGCGGCGTGAAGCTGTTTATCGTCAATAGCGCGCTAAACGCCGATCAGATGGCGTTGCTCGGCAATCGCGAGAAAAAATACCCCGATTGGCTTGGTAGCCTGGTGCCCAACGATGAGGAGGGCGGTTACCTGATGCTCAAGGAGTTGATCCGCCTGCATCCTCCGGTCGCCCCAGGCCAGAAACTTGAGTTGCTGGCGTTTGCCGGTCTGAAAATCACACCGGCCTCGCAGTTGCGTGAACAGGGCTTGATGCGGGCGTTGCGCGAGCACCCCGAGGTGCATTTGCAGCAACTGGTGTACGGCGGGTGGAACCGTCAGCGCGTTCATGAGCAGGCGACGTTGCTATTCAAGCGCTATCCGAAGATCTCGCTGATCTGGTCGGCCAACGATGAAATGGCGTTTGGCGCGATGCAGGCTTACGAAGAAGCGGGCGGCATACCCGGCAAGGGCGCGCTGTTCAGCGCCGTCAATACCTCGCCGCCAGCCTTGCAGGCGCTGCTGGATGGTCGTCTTAGCGTATTGCTGGGCGGGCACTTCAGCCTGGGCGGTTGGGCGCTGGTGCAGTTGCATGACTATGACCAGGGCGTCCATGTCGAACGATATGGCGGCCGTGACCGGCAAGTCCCGCTGTTGCAGTTGATTGATCGGGAACAGGCCAGGCGCTTGTTGGCCATCGGCGCCACGCAGAACTACGGCGTGAACTTTCGCAGCTTTTCGGCCAAGGATCGTCCGCTGAGCTATCGCTATCCGTTCAGCCTGCAAGCACTGATGCACTGACGTCGGGCTAAATCCCGGCCAGATGCAGGACCAGTTTCACGATGCCGAACAGCGTCAGCGCAAAGACTGCGGTGAACAGAATGCCTAAAATCACGAAATGAGCGGGTTTGCCGTGCGTGAAGTCACGGGCGCGGTTCTTCCCGCTTTGCACGCCGAACGCCGCCGCCATCACGCTGTGCAGCATTTGCCAGAAGCTGGGTGGTTTGTTGTCGACTGGATCGTCCATAAATCCCTCGTCACCGGAGTGTATGAGGCAAGCATAGTCAATCTTCCCGGGGGCCGTGAGGCCACCCGCTCGGGTCAGGTCAACTGGCTCACATACGTGCCCGTGCCCTTGAGAATGTTCTGCAACGTTTCTTCCACTTCAGCCAGATCCGCCGGCGCGGTGCTGTGGTGGATTTCCAGATGATCGTCACCATTCAGCGCATCGGCATCAGCGGCGGCTATTTCGATCAGCAGGCGGGTAGGGCTGAGGGTGACTTTCACGCCATCGAGGGTCGACGGTTCACCATCAAGGGTGATCTCCAGTTCGTCTTCGTCCGGGTAGCGAGTCATCAGAAACATTTCGCCCTGATTGCTGTGGCAGCAGAGCATGGCCAGGTTGTCTTCTTCGTCATCGCACGGGTTGGCGATCAGGTGGGCGGTGGTCAGTTGCATGGGGCGATTCCTGGCTCAACGAGCGTTATAAAGACAACAAAATGCGATTCTGCCAGCCCGAGCGGATTTCTGCTCGGCTGTGTGTCTGAAAATGTGTTGTGAACACTACAGGGGTTATCGGTCATTTCCGGTACGCAGGTGCCGTAAATCCGGGCATAAAACCGTCTTTTTCTCACGCAACTGCTAGTGTTGTTCGATGCGCTGCCGATGAGTTACGTGCCGATGACCGAATATGTCGCAGCATCGCAAGCAGGCAGGTTGTCGCACCCGATAAGCTGCGCAACCAATGGGCACCTCTAAAGATATTGCTTGTCTACCCGGTAGTCGTTTTTACAGATGCCCATTCATGGAAGGTGAATGTGACCTGAGTGTCTCGTCCAGCTTCACCCATCTGTCACCCTGTTAACCTCTGCCCGAGATTCAGGAACTGGGTGACGGATTGCCCCGACAGGGGTTTTGCACGCGACGCTTCCATCAATAACAAGCCCAAGCGGAGTACCACAGATGGCGTTCTTCACCGCAGCCAGCAAAGCCGACTTCCAGCAACAACTGCAAGCGGCACTGGCGCAGCACATCAGTGAACAGTCACTGCCACAAGTGGCGCTGTTCGCTGAACAATTCTTCGGCATTATTTCCCTCGATGAGCTGACCCAACGCCGGTTGTCCGACCTCGCCGGCTGCACCCTTTCTGCCTGGCGCCTGCTTGAGCGCTTTGATCACGCGCAACCACAAGTGCGCGTTTACAACCCCGATTACGAACGTCACGGCTGGCAGTCGACCCACACGGCAGTCGAAGTGCTGCACCACGACTTGCCATTTCTCGTGGACTCGGTGCGCACCGAGCTGAACCGTCGTGGTTACAGCATCCATACCTTGCAAACCACGGTGCTGAGCGTGCGTCGCGGCGCCAAGGGCGAGCTGCTGGAAATCCTGCCTAAAGGCACCCAGGGCGAAGGCATTCAGCAAGAATCGCTGATGTACCTTGAGATCGACCGTTGCGCCCATACCGCCGAACTCAATGTATTGAGCAAGGAGCTGGAGCAGGTTCTCGGTGAAGTCCGCGTTGCGGTCGCCGATTTCGAACCGATGAAAGCCAAGGTCCAGGAGCTGATCGAAGGTATCGACAAAAGCAAGTTTGCCGTCGATGCCGAAGAAAAGAGCGAGATCAAGGGCTTCCTCGAGTGGCTGGTGGGCAACCACTTCACGTTCCTCGGTTACGAAGAGTTCGTGGTTCGCGACGACAAGGATGGCGGCCATATCGAGTACGACCAGAGCTCGTTCCTGGGCCTGACCCGATTGCTGCGCGCCGGCCTGACGGCTGACGACCTGCGTATCGAAGACTATGCCGTGAACTACCTGCGCGAACCGACGCCGCTGTCGTTCGCCAAGGCTGCGCACCCAAGCCGTGTGCACCGTCCGGCTTACCCTGACTATGTGTCGATCCGCCAGATCGATGCCAACGGCAAAGTCATCAAGGAATGCCGTTTCATGGGCCTGTACACCTCGTCGGTGTATGGCGAAAGCGTGCGGGTCATTCCGTACATCCGTCGCAAGGTCGATGTCATCGAGCAGCGCTCCGGCTTCCAGGCCAAGGCGCACCTGGGCAAGGAACTGGCCCAGGTACTCGAAGTACTGCCGCGTGACGATCTGTTCCAGACTCCGGTCGACGAGCTGTTCAGCACCGTGATGTCGATCGTGCAGATCCAGGAACGCAACAAGATTCGCGTATTCCTGCGCAAAGACCCGTACGGTCGCTTCTGCTACTGCCTGGCCTACGTGCCACGCGACATCTATTCCACCGAAGTGCGTCAGAAGATCCAGCAAGTGCTGATGGATCGCCTGAAAGCGACCGATTGCGAATTCTGGACCTTCTTCTCCGAGTCCGTGCTGGCCCGTGTACAACTGATTCTGCGGGTCGACCCGAAGAATCGCCTGGACATCGATCCACTGCTGCTGGAAAAAGAAGTGGTGCAGGCCTGCCGCAGCTGGCAGGACGACTACGCAAGCCTGGTGGTTGAAAGCTTCGGTGAAGCCCAGGGCACCAATGTGCTGTCCGACTTCCCGAAAGGCTTCCCGGCCGGCTATCGCGAGCGTTTCGCCGCGCATTCGGCCGTGGTCGACATGCAGCACCTGCTGAGCCTGAGCGAGAAAAATCCGCTGGTGATGAGCTTCTATCAGCCGTTGGGTCAGGTGTCCGGTCAGCGCGAGCTGCACTGCAAGCTGTACCACGCCGATACCCCGCTGGCCTTGTCCGACGTCTTGCCAATTCTGGAAAACCTCGGCCTGCGCGTGTTGGGCGAGTTCCCGTATCGCCTGCGCCACAGCAACGGTCGCGAGTTCTGGATTCATGACTTCGCGTTCACCGCGGCTGAAGGTCTGGAACTCGATATCCAGCAGCTCAACGACACCCTGCAGGACGCGTTCGTCCACATCGTTCGCGGCGACGCCGAAAACGATGCGTTCAACCGCCTGGTACTGACCGCCGGCCTGCCATGGCGCGACGTGGCGCTGCTGCGCGCTTACGCCCGTTACCTGAAGCAGATTCGTCTGGGCTTCGACCTGGGCTACATCGCCAGCACCCTGAACAACCACACCGACATCGCTCGCGAGTTGACCCGGTTGTTCAAGACCCGTTTCTACCTGGCGCGCAAGCTGACCAGCGAAGACCTCGACGACAAGCAACTGCGCCTGGAGCAAGCGATTCTGAGCGCTCTGGACGACGTTCAAGTGTTGAACGAAGACCGGATCCTGCGTCGCTACCTGGACCTGATCAAGGCAACCCTGCGGACCAACTTCTACCAGACCGACGCCAACGGTCAGAACAAGTCCTACTTCAGCTTCAAGTTCAACCCGCACGCTATTCCAGAGCTGCCGAAGCCGGTACCGAAGTTCGAAATCTTCGTTTACTCGCCACGTGTGGAAGGCGTGCACCTGCGCTTCGGTAACGTAGCTCGCGGTGGTCTGCGCTGGTCCGACCGTGAAGAAGACTTCCGTACCGAAGTCCTGGGCCTGGTAAAAGCCCAGCAAGTGAAGAACTCGGTCATCGTGCCCGTGGGCGCCAAAGGCGGCTTCCTGCCGCGTCGCCTGCCACTGGGCGGCAGCCGTGATGAGATCGCAGCAGAAGGCATCGCCTGCTACCGCATCTTCATTTCCGGTCTGTTGGACATCACCGACAACCTGAAAGACGGCGCACTGGTACCGCCGGCCAACGTCGTGCGTCATGACGACGATGACCCGTACCTGGTAGTGGCCGCGGACAAGGGCACTGCGACCTTCTCCGACATCGCCAACGGTATTGCGATCGACTACGGCTTCTGGCTCGGTGACGCTTTCGCGTCGGGTGGCTCGGCCGGTTACGACCACAAGAAAATGGGCATCACCGCCAAAGGCGCGTGGGTTGGCGTACAACGTCACTTCCGCGAGCGCGGCATCAATGTCCAGGAAGACAGCATCACTGTGGTCGGCGTCGGCGACATGGCCGGTGACGTGTTCGGTAACGGCTTGCTGATGTCCGACAAGCTGCAACTGGTTGCCGCGTTCAACCACCTGCACATTTTCATCGACCCGAATCCTGAGCCTGCCAACAGCTTCGCCGAGCGTCAGCGTCTGTTCGACCTGCCGCGTTCTGCGTGGTCGGATTACGACACCAGCATCATGTCCGAAGGCGGCGGGATCTTCTCCCGTAGCGCGAAAAGCATCGCGATTTCCCCGCAGATGAAAGAGCGCTTCGACATTCAGGCCGACAAGCTGACCCCGACCGAACTGCTGAATGCCTTGCTCAAGGCGCCAGTGGATCTGCTGTGGAACGGCGGTATCGGTACGTACGTCAAAGCCAGCAGCGAAAGCCATGCCGATGTCGGCGACAAGGCCAACGATGCACTGCGCGTGAACGGCAACGAACTGCGCTGCAAAGTCGTGGGCGAGGGCGGTAACCTCGGTATGACCCAACTGGGTCGTGTCGAATTCGGTCTCAATGGTGGCGGTTCCAACACCGACTTCATCGACAACGCCGGTGGCGTGGACTGCTCCGACCACGAAGTGAACATCAAGATCCTGCTCAACGAAGTGGTGCAGGCTGGCGACATGACCGAGAAGCAACGTAACCAGTTGCTCGGCAGCATGACGGATGAAGTCGGCGGTCTGGTTCTCGGCAACAACTACAAGCAGACCCAGGCCCTGTCCCTGGCAGCCCGTCGTGCCTACGTGCGGATTGCAGAGTACAAGCGCCTGATGAACGACCTGGAAGGCCGTGGCAAGCTGGACCGTGCCATCGAGTTCCTGCCGACGGAAGATCAACTGAACGAGCGCGTTGCGGCAGGCCAGGGCCTGACCCGTGCCGAGCTGTCGGTATTGATCTCCTACAGCAAGATCGACCTCAAGGAGCAGTTGCTCAACTCCCTGGTGCCGGACGATGACTACCTGACCCGCGACATGGAAACCGCTTTCCCGCCGATGCTGGTCAGCAAGTTCTCCGAGGCCATGCGTCGTCACCGTCTGAAGCGTGAGATCGTCAGCACCCAGATCGCCAACGACCTGGTCAACCACATGGGTATCACTTTCGTTCAACGACTCAAAGAGTCGACCGGCATGAGCCCGGCGAATGTTGCTGGGGCTTATGTAATAGTGAGGGATATCTTCCACCTCCCGCACTGGTTCCGGCAGATAGAGGCGCTGGATTACCAGGTGTCGGCCGACGTACAGCTGGAGCTGATGGATGAGCTGATGCGTCTGGGCCGTCGTGCCACTCGCTGGTTCCTGCGCAGCCGTCGCAACGAGCAGAATGCAGCGCGGGACGTCGCACACTTCGGTCCACATCTGGCAGCGCTGGGTCTCAAGCTCGACGAACTGCTGGAAGGCCCGACCCGCGAAGGCTGGCAGACCCGCTATCAGGCCTACGTCGCAGCTGGCGTACCTGAGTTGCTGGCACGCATGGTTGCAGGCACTACTCACCTGTACACCTTGCTGCCGATCATCGAAGCGGCGGATGTGACCGGCCAGAACGCAGCGGACGTGGCCAAGGCCTACTTCGCCGTGGGCAGCGCACTGGACCTGACCTGGTACCTGCAACAGATCAGTGCTCTGCCAGTGGAAAACAACTGGCAAGCGCTGGCCCGTGAAGCGTTCCGTGACGACATCGACTGGCAGCAACGGGCGATCACCATCTCGGTCCTGCAAATGGGCAACGGCGATCTGGATGTGGAAACGCGTCTGGCCTTGTGGATGGGCCAGAACGAGAACATGGTCGAGCGCTGGCGCGCCATGCTGGTGGACATCCGTGCCGCCAGCGGCACCGACTACGCCATGTACGCGGTCGCCAACCGCGAACTGCTGGACCTGGCGTTGAGCGGTCAAGCGGTAGTGCCTGTCACGACTGCTGCAATCGCTGAACTGGAGCCGGCTGCCTGATCATCAGGCGCTGAATAAAAAGCCCCGTCTCGAGAGAGATGGGGCTTTTTCAATTTAGACGTTAAAAATTGCGGGCTCCGACAGGGCAAGTCGATGTAGGAGCCTGCGTTCTTTCAGCGTCAACTGCTCTGCAACATTAGTTTAAATAGCAAGATCAAATAATCGTGGCCTGCGGTATTGCCTACCGAACGATGACGGTCGTGTCGTTATTCACCGAAAGTTTATCTGATGGTCTGCTTAGTAAATTGCTGAGCGACTGGTCAAACTTTTGCAAGGCGCGAACTTGAATGTGTTGCTGTTCATTGATATCGGAAACTATCTCGCTTGTCGGTTTGAAGTCGGCCCACACCGGGCTCAGACTTTTTGCCTCATGGCCCTGAGCAGTCCCGATGTAATTGAGACTGGCGTCATAGAAGGCCGCGCTGACGTCGGCTTGCACATTGGAACTGCGGGAAGTGATGAGCTGACTATGGGTATCGATGACCGCCACGACATCCGGTTTTGCGGCTTTAAGACTTTGCATGTCCGGGTAAACCGTCACCGAGCCGAACTGCCGTTGCAGTGAGGCCTTGACCCAATCCACCGCCATGTCCGGTTGGGAGGTGGAAACATAGGCGTCGTGGATCGGTTGCACCAGCAGGCTCTGGCCGAAACCGGTGCCGGCGTTGGCCTGGTAGTCCTTGAGGTAGGCACGGCTGTTCTGGGTATTCTGACTGTAGACAATGCCCAGTGACACGTTCGGACCGCTGGTGACATGGGTGGTGCTGGAGTGCATGACCGGTGCAGTGAAGTAGTTGCTCAGTGTGGCTTGTTCTTCTGGCGCGGTGGGCACCGAACAACCGGTTAATAAGGCAGTGAGGCTTACGCTGGTTGCCAGAATCAGTTTCATGGTGTGTCTCCAGTGAAACACGTTCAGTCGGGAAGTTTAAGGGGTCGAACCGTGTCGACGTAGTTCCAGACTAAACCTGTGGGCTGGAAATTAAATAGCCAATAGTTCCACCGGTCGGAGAGTTGATTTATTAGGGATTTAAAAGTGCGTAGTTGATTTCCTAAGGAAATAAACAGGGCCTGAATATAAAGTTCAGGCCCTGTTGCTTATGGCTGGAAGCGCGGGTATTAGTTTTTCAATAGCGTCAGTAGTTCATCGTGTCGCCGCATTAAACGATGGGAAAACTGTTGAAGTCGACGCTGCTGGCCAGTCGGCTGTCGATCAGGCTGATGAAGCCTTGAACTTGCGGGCAGTAGAAGTGTGATTGCATGGCGGTTTCGGACTGCCAGCGGGCACTGACCGTCCATCGATTGTCGTCCTCCGGGCAGCGGTCGACCATGTAGGAGTCGCAACCCGGGAGTTCACGCAATGTTTCGACGATCTTCTGCAATTGCTTGCCCAGTTCATCCGAGCGGCCAGCGGCGGCCTTTACCTGGACCGTATTGATTATTTCGTTGGGCATCGCACACGCTCCTGTATCAAGCCGGACGAGGCTCGCTCATGGTGGGATAAGGCATGTGCAGGATAGGCCGGTGTCGGGTAGCGGCCAACAGCCAATTGGCAGTAAAAGCGCCATACCAATAGACCTCAACAGACTTGCTGGAAAATCTCGCGCAAGCGGTCCAGGGCTACATCGATGTCCAGGGTTTCGATGGCGCCGAAGCCCATGAACAGTCCAGCTCGCGGTGTTTGCTGATAGTAAAAGTCGTTCAGGCCATACAGCCCGACGTCGAGTTTTTTCGCCAGTGCGATGACCTGCGGGATATCCACCTCGACTTTGCACAGCAACGCCATGTGAAAGCCGGCAGTGGTCGGCACCTCTTTGAGCCAGGGCGACAAATCCCCGGCAACGCGTGCCAGGATGCGCTCGCGCCGCCCGGCGTAGACCGTATGGCAGCGGCGGATGTGCTTTAGCAGGCAGCCTTCGGCAATGAATTTGGCCAGCGCCCATTGCGGCAGGGTCGAGGTGTGCACGTCGGTCAGTTGCTTGGCACGGATCACTGCTTCGAGAATGGCCGGCGGCAGAATCGCGTAACCCAGGCGCAATTCCGGCAGCAGGGTTTTCGAAAAAGTCCCGACATAGGCAACGATCCCGCGCTCATCCATGCTCTGCAGGGAGTCGGTGGGTCGGCCCTCGTAGCGAAACTCACTGTCGTAGTCGTCCTCGATAATGATCGCGCCCAGCTCATGCGCCCTTGCCAGCAAGGCTTCACGCCGTGCCTGGCTCATCGGCATGCCGAGCGGGAACTGGTGCGAGGGCGTGACATAGATCAGCCGGGTTCCATCGGGAATCAGCTCGACCTGAATGCCTTGTTCATCCACCGGCACCCCGACCACCTCGGCGCCGTGGGAGGCGAACAACAGGCGCGCTGGCGGATAGCCGGGATCTTCCATCGCGACGAGGCTGGCGGGCTCGGTCAGTACGCGGGAGATCAGGTCGAGTGCTTGTTGCGCACCGTTGCACACCACCACGTCATCATCCTGGCAGTTAACCCCACGAGAAAAGGCGATATGCCGGGCGATCGCGTTGCGCAGCGCCGGTAGGCCTTCCGGCTGGCTGTAAAAACCCTTGGAGCCGGCAATCTGTCGCAGCGCATGGGCGGTGCAGCGGCGCCAGTCATCCTGAGGAAACTGGCCCTTGCTGGTGGCGCCGCCAATGAACTCGTAACGCAGCGAACCCTCCAGGGTAGGGTGGCGCAGGAGCGACGGCATGTTGCGCCAACGCTCGAGGGTGTCGGCGCTCGCGAGTTCAGAGTGGCTCTGTTTGCGGACGATTGCCGAGGGGCGGGCATTGACGTAGGTGCCTTTGCCGATCCTCCCGGTGAGGAAATTCTCGTAGGTCAACTGCGCGTAGGTATCGGAAATGGTCTTGCGTGAGATACCCAATTGTTCGGCAAGCAAGCGGCTCGGCGGTAGCTGTGTCCCGGCGGCCAGGCGACCCGACTCGATGGCGCTGCGCAGTTGCTGATACAGCTGACCGGCGAGGTCCTTGCGGCCGTTGATCACAACATGAAGTTCCATACCCGCGAGGCTCCTGCGGCAGTTGGTGTTTTGGGAAGACGTGCATGGCGCCAGATTACCCGTATTGCGGTGTTGGGAAGAAGTTGCGCCGCATCCATCTTCGCGCCTCGCCGCACTATGGCTGTCGTCACTCGGGTGAAGATCCGTTTAGACTCGATGGCCATGTCACTTTCAAGGAGGAATCACCATGTCAGCCATCGATCCTGTTATCACCCTTGAGCGTATGAGCGAAGCCCATATCGAGGGCATCACCGCGCTTTACAACGATCCGGCGGTCGCCCGCCAAGTGCTGCAAATGCCGTTTCAGTCCACTGAAGTCTGGCGCAAGCGCCTGGCACCGGAGAACGAGCGCGTCGTGCAATTGGTGGCGCTGCACCAGGGGCAGGTGATTGGCAACGTCGGCCTGGAGCAGGTTTCACGCATTCGTCGTAGCCATTGCGCCAACATCGGCATGGGCGTGGCGGTCGCGTGGCAAGGCCAGGGCGTTGGCTCCCGGCTGCTCGCGGCGGTGCTCGACCTTGCCGACAACTGGATGAACGTGCAGCGAGTCGAACTGTCGGTGTATGCGGATAACGAAGCGGCGATAGCGCTGTATCGCAAGTTTGGTTTCGACACAGAAGGCTTGTTTCGCGAGTATGCAGTGCGCGATGGCGCGCTGGTGGATGCCCTGAGCATGGCGCGCTTGCGCCGTCTGCTCAAGGCTGGCTGAGTCAGTCGCCCAGGGCGAACGCCACCGCTGCTTGCGCATGCAGCCCGGTGGTGTCGAGCAGTGGCAACTCGCTGTGTTCGGGTTTGATCAGCAGGCTGATTTCCGTGCAGCCAAGGATGATCGCCTGGGCGCCGCGCGCTGCCAGCCCGTCAATGATCTGCTGGTAAATCTTGCGTGAGGCGTCGCTGATCACCCCGACACAGAGTTCGTCATAGATGACCCGGTGCACGGCCTGCCGTTCGGCGGCATCCGGGACCAGAACCGTCAAACCCTTGGCCTTGAGCCGATCCTTGAGGAAGTCCTGTTCCATGGTGAAGGCTGTGCCGAGCAAGCCAACGGTCATCGCTCCGGCATCCAGGGCGGCTTGGCCTGCCGGGTCGGCAATGTGCAGAAACGGCACGGTTATCGCCGCCTGAATCTGTTCGGCCACCTTGTGCATGGTGTTGGTACACAGCACCACGCATTCGGCGCCGCCAGCTTCAAGCCTGCGCGCGGCATCCACCAGAATCAGCGCCGCGTCGTCCCAGCGTCCAGCATGCTGGGCCTGTTCGACAGGCCCGAAGTCGACGCTGTACATTAGCAATTTCGCCGAACGCAGCGGTCCGAGGCGGTCACGAACCTGCTGGTTGATGAGGCGGTAGTACTCGGCGCTGGATTCCCAGCTCATGCCGCCAATAAGACCGATGGTGCGCATGGTGTGCTCCTGTGATGGCTGACTTTGTACAAGCGAGTTTCCCGTGGCGCATTGGCTCGATCTATCAGGAAATTTCACATGCCTGGCCCGCTGAGTCAGAGGCTGCTGGGAGGAAAACTCTGCCTCCAGCTCCTGCCGCGTGCGGCCTACAGTGCTCGCGATCCGGCAACCGGGCAAACCCTCGGTGTGACGCTGGAGCGTCAGCAGGGTGTACACGCTATCGATTCGGATCGGCGGGTGGATTTTGACACCTGGCCCGGCGTGCTGGCCTACACCCCGGCGGGTGTTGAAGTGTTTTCCGAGTCGGCAACGGGCGGCGAATACCTGTTGGCGCGCTGGAGCGAACCGTTGGCTGATGAGCCGAGCTCCCTGTTCACTCATCGGGTTCAGTCTGGCGGCCATGCTCAGGCGTTGACACTGGGGCGTGAAGCCCGGCGTTTGCTGCTCGATCCTCAGCCTGACCGGTTTGCACTGGAGGAGTGCGCCTTGGCCTTCGTCGGTTTGCCGATCATCGATAAACCTCAACGCCAGGCACCCCATACATTCTCGCGGGTGCTGGAGCAGATCGCCGAGCAGTTCGATCAACCGTTGACCCTTGCGCATTTGGCGACCACCAGTGGCCAGACTGAACTGCGTTTGCTGCGTGACTTCACCCGGGTCATCGGCCTCACGCCTCACGCGTACCTGGTCGAAGTCCGGGTGCAGGCAGCGCGGCGGCTGATCGAGCGCAGCTCGCTGCCATTGGCCGCAATCGCTCAGGACAGTGGGTTCGCTCACCAGTCGCACATGGGCAGTGCCTTTCGCAAACTGTTGGGAATGACCCCGAGCCAATACCGCTCGCGCTTTTAGTCGTACGTCGGCAGCGTGCATCTGCCATGCTCAATGTCCGCAGTACTGCTTCAGCCAAAGGAACACAGCAATGGACGACGTACAGCAATTGGGTGAGATGCTTCGCCACTACGCAGAAAGCGAAGCGCACAAGAAACAGCTGTTTGAAAGCCAATCAGCGGTGTGGGCGACGCGTATTGGCGAGTTGTTCGGGCAGATCGAACAGTGGCTGGAGCCGGTCAAGGCCCCGCATTTGCTGGAGGTGAGCCGCGAAGCCTATGTGGCGTTCGGGGCGAATGTGCCGGTCGAGCACTCGACCTTCAAGACCGAAAAACTGAGCATTCTGATTGCCGGCAAGCCGGTGGAAATCGTGCCCGAAGTGATGGGCGCCGGTGGGCTGATTTCGCTGGCAGTCATGGGTTTGACCGCCGCGCGTTACGGCAGTGTCTCGCTGGTGTGCCAGCCGCCTTCGACTGACTGGCAGTGGCGCAAGACCAACGGCCTGAAAGACCCGGACACCTTTGCTTTCGACGCGAATTTTCTGGCGCAGCAGTTGCAGAGCCTGATACCGCGCGATCGCAGCTAAACCCTGTGTGCGAGCCTGCTCGCGAAGGGGCCATAACATTCAGCATCAATGTCGGATGTAACGCCGCCATCGCGAGCAGGCTCGCTCCCACACGGGACTGCGTCAAATCTCCAGGTTCCCCCAGCCTGGCCTGGCCTCTTCAGGCGCAACGGCTTTCACAGTCTTGCCCGTCGCCAGTTCCACCCGCCGTGCCACTTCCGGGTCATCGGCAAACGGGATCAGGCTGGCATCGTCCAGACTCTCGGCCGACTGATGCTGCAAGCAGTACTCCACCGATAAATACAGGCACGCCACGCCCAACAGATCCAGCATGACTTCGATCATGACGAACATTTCCTGAGGTGAGGGACGCAAGCCGGTGCGGCTTGCGTCATGGGCCGGATCACGCGATCCGTGCTTCGCTTTCGGCAATCTTCAGGTCGGCGACCCGCACGGTGCGCCAGGTGTTGTAAGCCATCAGCAACATGCCGCTGAGGAAGAACACACCGCCGACGAAACGCACGATGAAGCCCGGATGGCTGGCCACCAGGGTTTCGACGAAGGAATAGGTCAGCGTGCCGTCGTCGTTGATGGCGCGCCACATCAGGCCCTGGGTGATGCCGTTGACCCACATCGAGGCGATGTACAGCACGGTGCCGATGGTCGCGAGCCAGAAGTGCGTGTTGATCAGGCCGATGCTGTACATCTGCTCGCGGCCGAAGACTTTCGGGATCATGTGGTACAGCGAACCGAAGGTGATCATCGCCACCCAGCCGAGTGCGCCGGCGTGTACGTGGCCGATGGTCCAGTCGGTGTAGTGGGAGAGGGCGTTGACGGTTTTGATCGCCATCATCGGCCCTTCGAAGGTCGACATGCCGTAGAACGCCAGCGACAGCACCAAAAACCGCAGGATCGGGTCAGTGCGCAACTTATGCCAGGCGCCCGAGAGCGTCATCATCCCGTTGATCATCCCGCCCCAGCTCGGCGCCAGCAGGATCAGCGACATCGCCATGCCCAGTGATTGCGCCCAGTCCGGCAGTGCGGTGTAGTGCAAGTGGTGCGGGCCGGCCCAGATGTACAGGGTGATCAGCGCCCAGAAATGCACGATCGACAACCGATAGGAATACACCGGCCGGCCGACCTGTTTCGGCACGAAGTAGTACATCATCCCGAGGAAGCCGGTGGTCAGGAAGAAGCCCACCGCGTTGTGCCCATACCACCACTGCACCATCGCATCGGTGGCCCCGGAGTACACCGGATAGGACTTGAACCAGTCCACCGGAATCGACAGGTGATTGACCACGTGCAGCATGGCGATCACCACAATGAACGCACCGAAGAACCAGTTGCCGACATAGATGTGCTTGGTCTTGCGCTGCACCACGGTGGTGAAGAACACGATGGCGTAGGCGACCCAGACCACCGTCATCCACACCGCGCCGGAGAATTCGATCTCGGCGTATTCCTTGGTGGTGGTGTAGCCCAGCGGCAGGGTGATCAGCATGCTGACGATTACCGATTGCCAGCCCCAGAAGGTGAACGCGGCGAGTTTGTCGCTGTACAGTCGCACCTGGCAGGTGCGCTGCACCGCGTAGTAACTGGCGGCAAACTGCGCGCTGCCGGCAAAGCCGAAAATCACCAGGCTGGTGTGCAGCGGACGCAAGCGACCAAAGGTGGTCCAGGGCAAATCGAGGTTCGCCTCCGGCCACACCAGTTGTGAGGCGATCCACACGCCCATCGCCATCCCGATAACACCCCATACCACTGTTGCCACGACGAATTGGCGAACGACCTTGTAGTTATAGGCCTGTCCGATTGCTGCTGTGCTCATGGTCAATGCTTCCACGGTTGCAAAGTCTTGCCAGGCCACCCGGTCTGGCATGCGCTCAACTGTAGGAACCCTGGTCGAAACAAAACAGACTCAGAAAAACTGCATTAATACGGATCAGATGCAGGGCCTGCCTGCGGTGATCTGCCGCGCCCTGATATGGTTTTTTAGTCTTTAGCTGAATCTGTAACCACCTGAGCCGCTACTGCATAGTCACCACCACACAAGAGCCCCAAACCCACAGAACACGTAGCAGCTGCCGAGCCCGCGAGGCTGCGTTCGGCTCGGTCCGCGCTCGGGCGAAGCAGTCGCAAAGTCGGGCAACGCTTTTTTCCAGGAAAACCGCGTGCACAGGATTTGCGAGGACTTCGTCCTCGAACGCAGCCTCGCGGGCTCGGCAGCTGCTACGTGTTCTGTGGGTTTGGGGTCAGCACTGATGAGGTAGGACCATGTATCAATACGATGACTATGACCGGGCCCTGGTCTTTGAACGGGTTGCGCAGTTTCGCGATCAGGTCGAGCGGTTCATGGCTGGAGCCTTGAGTGAGGAAGAGTTCTTGCCGTTGCGCCTGCAAAACGGCCTGTACATGCAAAAGCACGCCTACATGCTGCGGGTGGCCATTCCCTACGGCACCCTGAGCGCCCGGCAGATGCGTACGCTGGCGAGCATCGCCCGGGATTACGATCGGGGTTACGGGCACTTCACCACCCGACAAAACATGCAATTCAACTGGATCGAACTGGCCCAGGTGCCGGACATCCTCGAACGCCTGGCCCAGGTCGAAATGCATGCGATCCAGACCTCCGGCAACTGCGTGCGCAACATCACCACCGAAGCGTTTGCCGGGGTGGCGGCCGATGAGCTGATCGATCCGCGCCCCCTGGCGGAAATCCTCCGGCAGTGGTCGACCATCAACCCCGAATTCCTGTTTTTGCCACGCAAATTCAAGATCGCCATCTGCTCGGCGGAACAGGACCGTGCGGCGATCATGATGCATGACATCGGCCTCTACCTTTACCGCGACGCGGCGGGGCAGATGTTGCTGCGGGTGATCGTTGGCGGCGGTCTGGGGCGCACGCCGATCCTCGGCTTGCAGATCCGTGAAGGCTTGCCGTGGCAGCATTTGCTGTCCTACGTCGAGGCGGTGTTGCGGGTCTACAACCGCCACGGTCGGCGTGACAACAAGTACAAGGCGCGGATCAAGATTCTGGTCAAGGCGCTGGGCATCGAGGCCTTCGCCCAGGAAGTCGAACAGGAGTGGCAACACCTCAAGGACGGCCCGGCGCAGTTGACCGACGGCGAATACCAGCGTGTCGCCAGCGCGTTCGTGCCGCCTGCCTATGAGCCTCTGGCCGACACCGACCTGGACTTTGGTACTCGCCTGACCGAGAACCCGGCGTTCGCACGTTGGGTTGCGCGTAACGTGCAGCCGCACAAAGTACCGGGCTACGCCAGCGTGGTGCTGTCGACCAAACCCGGCATGGCCTCTCCTCCAGGTGATGTCACAGGCGCGCAGATGGATGCGGTGGCCGACTGGTCCGAGCAGTTCGGTTTCGGAGAAATCCGCATTGCCCATGAACAGAACATAGTCCTGCCGGACGTGCCCAAGGCTGACCTGTACACGTTGTGGTGCCTGGCCTGCGAGCACGGACTGGGTTGCGCCAACATCGGTTTGCTGACCGACATCATTGCCTGCCCCGGCGGCGATTTTTGCGCGCTGGCCAATGCCAAGTCGATCCCCATCGCCCAAGCGATCCAGGCACGCTTCGATGACCTGGATTACCTTCACGACCTGGGCGATATCAGCCTGAATATCTCTGGCTGCATGAACGCCTGTGGTCATCACCACATCGGCAATATCGGTATCCTTGGCGTCGATAAGAATGGCAGCGAGTGGTACCAGATCACCCTCGGTGGATCACAGGGCAAGAACAGCGCGTTGGGCAAGGTCATCGGCCCGTCGTTCAGCGCCGCCGAAGTGCCGCAGGTGATCGAGCGGATCATCGCGACCTTTGTCCGTTATCGCGAGAGTGAAGAACTGTTTGTCGACACCTTGCAGCGCATCGGTCTGGAGCCGTTCAAGGAGCGCGTGTATCCCAAGAGCCTGGAGGTCGTCGCATGAATAATCTGCTGCGGTTGGAGGAAGGTGTTGCGCTTAAGGTCGACGACGATCCGTGGACGCTGGTCAGGGACCTGGAAAGCGAACCGCCAACGGGGCCGCTGATCTTGCCGCTGGCCTTGTGGCTGACGCGCCGTATTGAACATCATCCGTCACGAGACGCGGTGTGGCTGGGGCCGGATGACGAGGTCGAAAGTCTCAAACCGTGGCTCAAGCTGATCCCCATGATCGCGCTGGAGTTTCCGAGTTTTCGCGATGGCCGGGCTTACAGCCAGGCTTACCTGTTGCGCACGCGTTTGGGCTGGGCGGGGGAGTTGCGGGCGATTGGCGATGTGCTGCGCGACCAGCTCAGCCATATGCGCCAATGCGGTTTCGATGCGTTCGCGGTGCGTGAAGACAAATGCGCAGAAGATGCCCTCAAGGGGCTGGTGGGGATGAGCGTGCATTACGGTCGCTCGGCGATCGAGCCACGGCCGTTGTTTCGCCGGCGCTGAGCCTCGCGTTCGACGGCTTCGAGTGACGTGTGCACCCACGGTTACGTGGGTGCACACGGTTTGTGTATCACTTCTACGGCAGGTCCCCGGGTTTACGGGTTGATCGGCGTCAGCGGCGGCAGTTTCCATTGGCCGTTACCGACTTGAGGCTGCGGCAGGTACAGGCGCAATACCGCGTAGAACGGGCCGTGCGGCGCCGGCAGCCAGTTGCTGCGCTGATCCTTGAGCGGCTCGGAGTGCTGCAGGTAAAGCGTCAGGCCGCCGTCCGGGTCGCGCTTGAAGGTGGACAGCATGCGCGAGTTGAGCAGGTAACGTTTCTTGTGGTTGGGTACCAGCAGTTTGGTCTTGCCGTCGTACATGGTCAGCGACCAGAACGCGTCGGCCGGTGGCAGTTGATCCTTGTCAAAGTGCACGGTGTAGCTGTGTCGCGCGCCGTTGGCCGGTTTGCCCAGGCTGTCGACGGAATAGCTGAATTTGGCCGCTTCATCGGCCGAGTTGCCAAAGATCCCCTGGTTGGCGCCGGCATAGCGGTACAGATAATTGTTGTTCAAGTGGTCGCGGGTACCGAACAAGTCACCGTTGCTGACCTGATGGGTATCGATCTTGTCTTTCTTGAACGCTGCGTACTCGGCCTTGGCATCGGCAATCCCGTCGTCGAGGGCTTTGCGCTGTTCGGCGGTGAGGGTTTTGAGGTCGTACGGCTGGCCGGCAACAATGCCGATTTTCGCGAAGCGTGCCAGTTGGTCTTTTTCAACGTCTTGCGCCGGGGCGAAGCCGAGCATGAAGTTCAGGTAGCGGAACAGCTCCGGGCTGTCGCTCATGGTCGGAGTTGGCTTTGGCCAGTCAATTTTTGGTGCCGCGGCCGGTGCCGGTTGCCCCAGGTATTGGCTCAGCGTCTGAACCTTGTAGCCGTGCTGGATTTTCTTGACCTTCTCCAGGTCCTTTTCGTCAAACAGCTGGGTACGGTACAGCGCATAGGCAATATTGGTTTCGCTACGTACCAGGCGATCGATCTTCAGCGGTTGCTGACCTTGCCAATTGGGACCGGCAATCATGAAGGTCCCGCCCTTGTTCCCCGTGCTGCGGGTGCCCAGGTAAGCAAAGTTCTGGGTATAGAGGTCGACCAGTTGTACCGAGTAGTAACGCTCTTCGGCGATTTGCGGCAGGGTGACAACCACAGGCTCCGCGCGCAGGTCCATCCAGAGGAATGAGCTGGAAGTGTCCGGGTTTGGGGTGACGACCGCGGTGTCCTTGGGGGTGAATGCCCTGGCCGTATTGCCGATGTGGTTGAGCGGTGCCTTGAAGTTCGGACCGTTCTTGTCCACCGCCTGGGTGTACAGGGTCTTGTACATCTCCACCACCGGGAAGCCGTAGAGATACGCGTCTTTGGCGATCCCCCGGGCTTCTTCGGGGCTGGCGCTGAAATCTGCCCAGGCGCTGGCGCTCAGTAGCAAAGAGAGGCCGGCGAGCAACAGGCGGGTCGGTTTTTCGATGGTCATTGCACAGTCCTATGGATAAGCGCGATTCAGGTGTTATTTCACGGGCGTAATGTCGTCGAGTTTGCGGTTTTTGTCGAAACAAGTTTCCGTTACTGAACAAAGGTGCACGTCATTGCGGGTCGTTACCTGGTCACTTTGTACATAAAGTCACCTGAATTTCGTGCGCCAAAATAATAAGCCTATTCACAGGCTTGCATGTAAAAAGCGTTGTAATGCGTTAAAGGGGGAATGCTAATCTGCCAGTATTCGTGCTCAAAGGAAGGACACTGACAATGCCTGTTCTGGAACTCTCCACCCTGATCAGAGGGCAAACACCCGCACAGGTTCTCGATTTTTGCCTTGAAGGCAGCAACTTCCCGAAAATCTTCCCGGAACGGGTGACGCCATTAGGCAACATCGACGTGAACGACTTGCGCATTGCTGCCGGTCGGGAGTTCAGTTTTCGTCATTGGATGTTCGGCTGTATTCCGGCGACCTGGACCGTGACGATTCGCGAGGTCAGCGACAGCCATTTCATCGACGAAATGCTCAAGGGGCCGATGGCGGCATTTCGTCATGAGCACCGGGTCGCGGCGGTGGAGGGCGGGACGCTGTACACCGATCGCGTCACCTATGCGGCCATTGGCGGTGCACTTTTCGAGTGGTTGATGGTCAATGCCTACATGCGGCGGATTTTCGAGGCGCGGCACCGCAATATGCTTCGATTATTGGGATAGTGCAGCGTATATCCAGTCCATGTGGGAGCGGGCTTGCTCGCGAAGGGAGCGTCGCGGTGGATCAGGTTTTCCGCGTCATCGTTCTTCGCGAGCAAGCCCGCTCCCACAGGGTGTTGTGTTGGTTGTTAACGTTGTATCCAGTTTGAGTACCGACGCATGACAATTTGTGTTCGGCCATAGGTCGTCGGACAATTTCGTGGTTAACTTCGACCTCTTCGATATTTTCCAAACAACGTTCAGAAGGACTCCGTTCATGGCTCAAGTCACCCTCAAAGGCAATCCGGTTCAAGTCAACGGCCAACTGCCACAAGCCGGTTCCAAGGCGCCAGCCTTTTCCCTGGTTGCCGGCAATCTGTCCGACGTGACCCTGGCAAGCTTCGCCGGCAAACGCAAAGTGCTGAACATCTTCCCAAGCATCGACACTCCGACCTGCGCCACGTCGGTACGCAAGTTCAACGCCCAGGCCAACGACGTGGCCAACACCGTTGTCCTGTGCATCTCGGCTGACCTGCCGTTCGCCCAGGCACGTTTCTGCGGCGCTGAAGGTCTGGAAAACGTTCAGAACCTGTCGACCCTGCGCGGCCGCGAATTCATCGAAAACTACGGCGTTGCCATTGCCGACGGCCCGCTCAAAGGCCTGACCGCCCGCGCCGTGGTCGTACTCGACGAAAACGACACTGTGCTGCACAGCGAACTGGTCAAAGAAATCGCTGAAGAGCCAAACTACGAAGCGGCGTTGGCCGTTTTGAAGTAACCGCATCTTACAATTGTTAACGGCCTGGCTCTGTCCAGGCCGTTTTCATTTGTGCTTCAGTGCTTTAGCAAAAATTCGCAAAAGCAGGCTGAAAGTAAATTGCCGGTAAAGGCGCTTTGCTTAAACGCCCTCAGTGCTTATCTTTCAGCCTTCCGTACAAAGATGCCCACACGTGCCCAATGGTTGATCATTCCATGCAATCCTCTGCTTCCCGTCATTCACGTCGCTGGCTATTTGGCCTGCTGGTCCTGTTGGTCATTGCCGGCCTGTGCTGGAAATTCTGGCCAGGCGGTGCGGCGCAGAAAACCGCTCCGACAGCAAAAGCCGCGGCCGGGCATGTCGGCAAGTCTGGCGGAATGCGTCCGGGTTTTGGCGGCGCCACAGGACCGGTCCCGGTTCGGGTCGCGCCTGCAGTGGTGGGTGATTTCCCGCTGTACTACAAAGCGCTGGGCACGGTCACTGCACTGAACACCATCAATGTGCGCAGCCGTGTGGGCGGCGAACTGGTGAAGATTGCGTTTGAAGAAGGGCAGATGGTCAAGGCTGGCGACCTGCTCGCCGAGATCGACCCGCGCCCTTACCAGAACGCCTTGCTCCAGGCCGAAGGCACGCTGTTGCAGAACCAGGCACAGCTGAAAAACGCGCAGGTGGATCTGGAACGCTATCGCGGTTTGTATGCGCAAGACAGTATCGCCAAACAGACCCTAGACACCGCCGCTGCGCTGGTGGGGCAGTACCAGGGCACGGTCAAGACCAATCAGGCGGCGGTCAACGACGCCAAACTCAATCTGGAATTCACCAAGATCCGTGCGCCGATTACCGGGCGCATCGGTCTGCGGCAGCTGGACGTCGGCAACCTGGTGTCCGCCAATGACACCACGTCCCTGGCGGTCATTACCCAGACCCAGCCGATCAGCGTGGTCTTTACCTTGCCGGAAAACACGCTCGATACCGTGCTGACCCGCTACCACTCCGGTGCCAAACTGCCGGCTGAAGCCTGGGATCGTGGCGATACCAAATTGCAGGCCAGCGGTGTCTTGCAAAGCCTCGACAACCAGATCGACACCACCACCGGCACACTGAAGTTCAAGGCGCGCTACGAGAATCGCGATCTGGCGCTGTTCCCGAATCAGTTCGTCAACGTCCGACTGCTGGCCGACACCCTCAAGGGCGTGGTGCTGGCACCTTCGGCAGCCATTCAGTTCGGTACCAACGGCACCTTTGTCTACGCTCTGGACGGTGACAAGAAAGTCACCATTCGCCCGTTGAAGATCGGCGCCAGCGATGGTGACAACACGGTGATCCAGGAAGGCTTGAAACCGGGTGATCGCGTGGTTCTCGAAGGCACTGACCGCCTCAAGGAGGGCAGTGAAGTCGAGGTGGTCAATGACAGCAGTAATGTCGCCCCCGCGACCCCGACGGATAACCAGGACCCATCGACCAGCGCCACGACTGATCCGAAAGCCACCGGCAAGGCGCACAAGGGCCGCGCATGAACATCTCGCGGCTGTTTATCCTTCGCCCGGTAGCCACCACCCTGAGCATGCTGGCCATTGTTTTGGCCGGCATGATTGCCTACAAGTTGCTGCCGGTCTCGGCACTGCCCCAGGTCGACTACCCGACCATTCGGGTGATGACCCTGTACCCGGGCGCCAGTCCGGATGTCATGACCAGTGCGGTGACTGCGCCACTCGAACGCCAGTTCGGGCAAATGCCCGGCCTGACCCAAATGGCCTCGACCAGTTCCGGCGGCGCCTCGGTACTGACCCTGCGCTTCAGCCTCGACATCAACATGGACGTCGCCGAGCAGCAGGTGCAGGCGGCGATCAACGGGGCGACCAATCTGTTGCCCAAGGACTTGCCGGCACCGCCGGTGTACAACAAGGTCAACCCGGCGGACACCCCGGTGCTGACCCTGGCAATCACCTCCAAAACCATGCTGCTGCCCAAACTCAATGATTTGGTCGACACGCGCATGGCACAGAAAATCGCCCAGATCAGTGGCGTCGGCATGGTCAGCATCGCCGGTGGCCAGCGTCAGGCCGTGCGGATCAAGGTCAATCCTGAAGCCTTGGCGGCCAACGGCTTGAACCTGTCGGACGTGCGCACCTTGATCGCTGCGTCCAACGTCAACCAGCCCAAAGGCAACTTCGACGGCCCGACCCGGGTCTCGATGCTCGATGCCAACGATCAGTTGACCTCGCCCAAGGACTACGCCGAACTGATTCTGGCCTACAAGAACGGCGCGCCGTTGCGACTCAAGGACGTCGCGCAGATAGTCGATGGCGCCGAAAACGAACGCCTTGCTGCGTGGGCCAATGAAAACCAGGCCGTGCTGTTGAACATCCAGCGTCAGCCGGGTGCCAACGTGATCGAGGTGGTCGACCGGATCAAGGCCCTGTTGCCGAGCATCACCGACAACCTGCCGGCCGGCCTCGACGTTACGGTGCTGACCGATCGCACCCAGACCATCCGCGCATCCGTCACCGACGTGCAGCACGAGTTGCTGATCGCTATCGCCCTGGTGGTGATGGTGACGTTCCTGTTCTTGCGCCGGGCCAGCGCCACGATCATTCCGTCGATTGCGGTGCCGTTGTCGTTGATCGGCACCTTCGGCGTGATGTACCTGGCCGGTTTTTCGGTCAACAACCTGACCTTGATGGCGTTGACCATTGCCACCGGTTTCGTGGTGGACGACGCGATCGTCATGCTGGAAAACATTTCGCGCTTCATCGAGGAGGGCGACAGCCCGTTGCAGGCGGCGCTCAAGGGCGCCAAGCAGATCGGTTTCACCCTGATCTCGCTGACGTTGTCGCTGATCGCGGTATTGATTCCGCTGTTGTTCATGGCCGATGTAGTGGGGCGGCTGTTCCGCGAGTTTGCGATTACCCTGGCGGTGGCGATCCTGATTTCCCTGGTGGTTTCCCTGACCCTGACGCCAATGATGTGCGCGCGGTTGCTCAAGCGTGAACCCAAGCCAGAAGAGCAGGGCCGTTTCTACCGGGCCAGCGGTGCGTGGATCGACTGGCTGATCGCCGCCTACGGGCGCAAGTTGCAGTGGGTGCTCAAGCATCAGCCGCTGACCTTGCTGGTAGCCATCGCTACCCTGGGCCTGACAGTGTTCCTGTACGTCGTGGTGCCCAAGGGTTTTTTCCCGGTGCAGGACACCGGGGTGATCCAGGGTATTTCCGAGGCGCCGCAGTCGATTTCCTTTGCTGGCATGAGCCAGCGTCAGCAGGAGCTGGCCAAGGTCATCCTGGCCGACCCGGCGGTGCAAAGCCTGTCGTCCTATATCGGTGTCGACGGCGACAATGCAACCCTGAACAGCGGGCGCTTGCTGATCAATCTCAAGCCGCATAAAGAACGTGATCTGAGCGCAGCCCAGGTGATCAGCCGGTTGCAGCCGCAGCTGGACAAACTGGTAGGCATTCGTCTGTTCATGCAGCCGGTGCAGGATCTGACCATCGAAGACCGGGTCAGCCGCACACAGTACCAATTCAGCATGTCGTCGCCGGATGCCGAGATGCTCAGCCTGTGGAGCGGGCGACTGGTCGAGGCGCTGCGCAAACAGCCAGAGCTGACCGACGTTGCCAGTGACTTGCAGGACAAGGGCTTGCAGGTCTATCTGGTGATCGACCGTGACGCGGCCTCGCGAATCGGCGTTTCGGTGTCGAACATCACCGACGCGCTGTACGACGCTTTTGGCCAGCGCCAGATCTCGACCATTTACACCCAGGCCAGCCAGTACCGTGTGGTGATGCAGGCGCAGGACGGCGAGAAGATCGGCCCGCAGGCGCTGGAGCAGATTCACGTCAAGACCACCAATGGCGGCCAGGTGCGGCTATCCAGCCTGGCCCACGTCGAAGAGCGCCAGGCGCAATTGGCGATTGCGCATATTGGCCAGTTCCCGGCAGTAATGATGTCTTTCAACCTCGCGCCCGGCGTGGCGTTGGGGCAGGCCGTCGAACTGATCAACAAGGTGCAGCAGGACATCGGCATGCCGCTTGGCGTGCAGACTCAGTTCCAGGGGGCGGCCCAGGCGTTCGAGGCTTCGCTGTCGAGCACCTTGCTGCTGATTCTGGCGGCGGTGGTGACCATGTACATCGTGCTCGGCGTGCTGTACGAGAGCTACATTCACCCGATCACCATTCTCTCGACGCTGCCATCGGCTGCGGTCGGTGCCTTGCTGGCATTGATCCTCAGCGGCAATGACCTGGGCATGATCGCGATCATCGGCATCATCTTGCTGATCGGCATCGTCAAGAAGAACGCGATCATGATGATCGACTTCGCCCTCGACGCCGAGCGTAATCAGGGCATGGACCCGGCGACCGCGATTTATCAGGCGGCGCTGCTGCGTTTCCGGCCTATCCTGATGACCACCCTGGCCGCGTTGTTTGGCGCGGTGCCGTTGATGCTCGCCACCGGTTCAGGTGCTGAACTGCGCCAGCCATTGGGTCTGGTGATGGTCGGTGGCCTGCTGGTGAGCCAGGTGCTGACGCTGTTTACCACGCCGGTGATCTATCTGTACTTCGACCGCCTCGGTCGGCGCTGGCGACGTGCGCCTGAGCGCCTGGAGCCGGTAGAGCAGCCATGAACCTGTCCGGACCTTTCATTCGCCGGCCGGTAGCGACGATGCTGCTGAGCCTGGCGATCATGTTGCTGGGCGGTGTGAGTTTCGGCTTGCTGCCGGTGTCGCCGCTGCCGCAAATGGATTTCCCGGTGATCGTGGTGTCGGCGAGCCTGCCGGGCGCGAGCCCCGAGGTCATGGCCTCCACCGTGGCGACGCCGCTGGAACGATCCTTCGGCGCCATCGCCGGGGTCAACACCATGAGCAGCCGATCCAGCCAGGGTTCGACCCGGGTGATCCTGCAATTTGACATGGACCGCGATATCAATGGCGCGGCGCGAGAAGTGCAAGCGGCGATCAACGCCTCGCGCAACCTGCTGCCCAGCGGTATGCGCAGCATGCCGACCTACAAGAAGGTCAACCCGTCCCAGGCGCCGATCATGGTGCTGTCGCTGACCTCGGATGTACTGGAAAAAGGTCAGCTTTATGACCTGGCCTCGACCATTCTTTCGCAAAGCCTGTCTCAAGTGCCCGGTGTCGGCGAGGTGCAGATTGGCGGCAGTTCGTTGCCGGCGGTGCGTATCGAACTCGAACCGCAACTGCTGAACCAGTACGGCGTGGCGCTGGATGATGTACGCAACACCATTGCCAACGCCAACGTGCGCCGGCCCAAGGGTTCGATCGAAGACGACCAGCGGATGTGGCAGGTCCAGGCCAACGACCAGTTGGAGAAGGCCAAGGATTATGAACCGCTGATCATTCGCTACCAGAATGGCTCGGCGTTGCGCCTGGGCGATGTGGCCAAGGTCCGCGACAGCGTCGAAGACCGCTACAACAGCGGTTTCTTCAACGACGACGCGGCGGTGCTGTTGGTGATCAACCGCCAGGCCGGCGCTAACATCATTAAAACGGTCAACGATATCAAGGCGCAGTTGCCGGCGTTACAGGCGGTGTTGCCGGCCAGCGTCAAGCTGAACCTGGCGATGGACCGTTCACCGGTGATCAAGGCAACCCTGCACGAAGCGGAAATGACCCTGCTGATTGCCGTGGCGCTGGTGATTCTGGTGGTCTACCTGTTCCTCGGTAACTTCCGTGCGTCATTGATCCCGACGCTGGCGGTGCCGGTGTCGCTGGTCGGCACCTTCGCGGTGATGTACCTCTATGGCTTTTCGCTGAACAACCTGTCGCTGATGGCGCTGATTCTGGCCACGGGGCTGGTGGTGGACGATGCCATCGTGGTGCTCGAAAACATTTCGCGGCACATCGACGAAGGGATCGCGCCGATGAAGGCGGCGTACCTGGGTGCCAAGGAAGTCGGTTTTACCTTGCTCTCGATGAACGTTTCGCTGGTGGCGGTGTTCCTGTCGATTCTGTTCATGGGCGGGATTATCGAGAGCCTGTTTCGTGAGTTCTCGATCACCCTGGCGGCGTCAATCGTGGTGTCGCTGGTGGTCTCGCTGACCCTGACGCCGATGCTCTGCGCCCGCTGGCTGAAACCCCACACTCCAGGCGAAGAAAACCGTTTGCAGCGTGCCAGCCGGCGCGCCAACGACTGGATGGTCAAGCACTATGCCAGCGGCCTGGATTGGGTGCTGCGTCACAAGCGGCTGACGCTGCTCAGCCTGTTTGTCACCATTGGCGTCAATATCGCCTTGTATGTGGTGGTGCCCAAGACCTTCCTGCCGCAGCAGGACACCGGTCAACTGATCGGTTTTGTCCGCGGCGACAATGGCCTGTCGTTCAACGTCATGCAGCCGAAAATGGAAACCTTCCGCCGTGCAGTGTTGAAAGACGCTGCGGTGGAAAGTGTCGCCGGTTTTATCGGCGGGACCAACGGCACCAATAACGCTTTCATGCTGGTACGCCTGAAGCCGATCAAGGAACGCAATATTTCTGCGCAGAAGGTCATCGAACGCCTGCGCAAGGAAATGCCCAAGGTCGCCGGTGCCCAGTTGATGCTGATGGCCGACCAGGACTTGCAGTTTGGCGGTGGCCGCGAGCAGACCACCTCGCAATACACCTACATCCTGCAAAGCGGCGATTTATCGGCGTTGCGCGAGTGGTATCCAAAGGTCGTCACCGCACTCAAGGCATTGCCTGAACTGACGGCCATCGACGCCCGCGAAGGGCGAGGTGCCGCGCAGGTGACACTGGTGGTCGATCGTGACCAGGCCAAACGCCTGGGGGTCGACATGTCGATGGTCACCGCCGTGCTGAACAACGCTTATAGCCAGCGCCAGATCTCGACCATTTACGACAGCCTCAACCAGTATCAGGTGGTGATGGAGGTCAATCCGAAGTACGCCCAGGACCCGATCACCCTCAATCAGGTCCAGGTGATCACCGCGGCAGGCGCGCGGATTCCGCTGTCGGCGATTGCCCACTATGAAAACAGCCTGGAAAACGACCGGGTCAGCCATGAAGGGCAGTTCGCGTCCGAAAGCATCTCTTTTGATATGGCCGAAGGCGTCACCGTTGAGCAAGGCTCGGCCGCTATCGAGCGGGCGATTGCCAAGCTGGGGCTGCCGGAAGAAGTGATCGCCAAGATGGCCGGCACCGCCGACGCTTTCGCGGCGACCCAGAAGAGTCAGCCGTGGATGATTCTCGGTGCGCTGGTGGCGGTGTATCTGGTGCTGGGCGTGCTGTACGAAAGCTACGTGCACCCGCTGACCATCCTCTCGACGTTGCCTTCGGCAGGTGTCGGTGCGTTGCTGTCGATCTATGTGCTGGGTGGCGAGTTCAGCCTGATTTCGCTGCTCGGGCTGTTTTTGCTGATCGGCGTGGTGAAGAAAAACGCCATTCTGATGATCGACCTCGCGTTGCAGCTTGAGCGCCATCAGGGCATGGAACCGCTGGAGTCGATTCGCAGTGCGTGTCTGTTGCGTCTGCGGCCGATTCTGATGACCACCCTGGCGGCGATACTGGGCGCCTTGCCCTTGTTGCTCAGCACCGCCGAAGGCGCGGAAATGCGCCAGCCACTAGGCCTGACCATTATCGGCGGGTTGATTTTCAGCCAGGTGCTGACGCTTTTTACCACCCCGGTGGTTTACCTCTATCTCGACCGTTTGCGCCATCGGGTCAACCGCTGGCGTGGGGTTCGTACCGATGCTTCTCTGGAAACTCCGCTATGACTGACCGTTGCCCACTCAACCTCGACGCACCGATGGCCCGGCGCCTGGTATCGGCCCGTGGTTCGCGTTTGCTGAGTCTTTCGCTCAGCGTCCTGATGCTCAGTGCCTGCGCCATCGGCCCGGATTATCAGCGCCCGACAGTGGCCGAGCCGGCACAGTACAAGCAGGCAGACGGCTGGCGTCAGGCGACACCGAGTGACTCATTGGCGCGTGGCACCTGGTGGGAACTGTACGGTGATCAGCAGCTCAACGGGCTGGTCGAAAAACTCAACAGTGCCAACCAGAGCGTTGCCCAGTCCGAAGCCCAGTACCGTCAGGCTCAGGCCTTGGTACGCAGTGCCCGAGGGGCGTTTTTTCCGACGGTTGACCTGAGCGCCGGGAAAACCCGTTCCAGTCAAGGCACCGGTAGCAGCAGTTCAAGCCTGAGCAGTACCAACAGTGGTATCCGCGACACCTATAACACCCAGCTTGGGGTGAGTTGGGAAGCGGACGTCTGGGGCAAATTGCGTCGCGGCCTCGAAGCCAATAAGGCCAGTGCCGATGCGAGCTTTGCCGATCTGGCCGCGATGCGCCTGAGCCAGCAATCGGAGCTGGTGCAGAACTACCTGCAATTGCGAGTGATCGACCAGCAAAAGCGCCTGCTGCAAGCCACGGTCGAGAATTATCAGCGCTCGCTGCAAATGACCGAAAACCAGTACCGCGCGGGAGTGTCCGGCAAGGACGCGGTGGCCCAGGCGCAAACCCAGCTGAAAAGCACTCAGGCCGACATGGTCGACCTGATCTGGCAGCGTGCGCAGTTCGAGAACGCGATTGCGGTGCTGATCGGCTTGCCGCCGGCTGACTTCAACCTGGCAGAAACCCAGAACATTCCAGCGTTGCCGCAGGTACCGCTGAGCCTGCCCTCGCAACTGCTGGAGCGGCGCCCGGATATTGCCTCCGCCGAGCGGTCGGTCATCGCCGCCAACGCCAACATCGGCGTGGCCAAGGCTGCCTACTACCCGGACCTGACCCTGAGCATGAGTGGCGGCTACAGCAGTAGCACGTACTCTAACCTGATCAGCTTGCCGAACCGTTTCTGGTCGGTAGGGCCGAAACTCGCCATGACCCTGTTCGATGGCGGCCAGCGCTCGGCGGAAGTCGACCGCAGCGAGGCGGCCTACGACCAGACCGTGGCCAAGTATCGGCAAACCGTGCTCGACGGGTTCCGCGAAGTCGAAAACTACCTGGTGCAGCTCAAGGTCATGGAAGACGAAGCAGCGGTGCGTCAGCAAGCGCTGGACGCGGCCCGCGAATCGTTGCGCCTGACCCTGAACCAGTACAAGGCCGGGTTGATTGCCTACCTTGATGTAGTGGTGGTCCAGGCTACGGCGCTGAGCAACGAGCGCAGTGTGCTGAGCTTGCAGCAAAGCCGGCTGATTGCCAGTGTGAATTTGATCGCTGCATTGGGCGGTGGCTGGGATGGCCAGACCCAGGTCAGCAAGAAAGAGTAGGCTGGAGCGCAGCCGTCGCAAATCAGCTGAATCATTTCATCCATCAGCGCGTGTTCAACGAGTTACAGATTTGCGCCGCGCTAATGACCTATTAGTCACTTTGTGAGTGCGTTCGTTGATGGAATCAGTACAATCGCGCACTTTGCCCCCACGAGCATGAATGCAGTCCGACGGGGCGGCCACGAGAAGTTTTGATGCTCATCGGTAGCTATTCCCCCGCTCTGGTTCTGATCTCCCTTTGTGTGGCGATTCTTGCCTCCTATACCGCTCTGGACTTGACCGGTCGCATTGCAACCGCCAAAGGCCACGCAGTTCACTTTTGGACGGCGGGTGGCGCGATGGCGATGGGCATCGGCGTCTGGTCGATGCACTTCATTGGCATGCTGGCGTTCAGGTTGCCGCTCGTCCTCGGCTACGATATCGGCATCACCGCGTTATCGCTGGCAATCGCCATTCTGTCCTGCGGGTTCGCGCTGTGGCTGGTCAGCCAGCCGCGTTTGCCGCACTGGCATCTGGCGATTGGCGCATTGATCATGGGCGCGGGCATCAGCGGCATGCATTACACCGGCATGGCCGCCATGCGCATGCAGCCGGGTATCGATTACGATCCGACATTGTTTGGTGCCTCGCTGGCGATCGCAGTCGGCGCTTCGGCCGCGGCACTGTGGATTGCCTTTCGTTTGCGCCAGAACACCCCGTATGTGCGCCTCGTTCGTGGCGGCGCCGCAGTGATCATGGGCATCGCGATTGTCGGCATGCACTACACAGGGATGGCGGCAGCGCAATTTGCCGAGGGCAGCTATTGCGGCGCGGCAGGCAACGGTTTGAGTGGCAATGGCCTGGACAACCTGGTGCTGATCACCACTCTGGCAGTGTTGAGCATCGCGCTGCTGACGTCGATCCTCGATGCACGCCTGGAAGCCCGCACCGCCGAGTTGGCCAACTCCCTGACCCTGGCCAACCGCGAACTTACCCAACTGGCGTTACACGATCCCCTGACCGGGTTGCCGAACCGCGTGCTGCTGGCCGACCGCATCGATCAAGCCATGCATGTGGTGCAGGAGCAGGGCGGCTGTTTCGCGTTGATGTTCATCGATCTTGACGGTTTCAAACCGGTCAACGATGCCTTTGGTCACCATATAGGCGACCAGTTGCTGCGCGAAGTCGGCGTACGTTTGCGCGAAGACCTGCGCAGCCAGGACACGCTGGCGCGAATTGGCGGTGACGAATTCGTGTTGCTGGTGCAACTCGCCGAGCCTGACGATGCCTTGCGCCTGGCGGCGCGCCAAGTGGGTTTGATCGGGCGGGCGTTCCGGGTCGCTGAGCACGACTTGCAGATCTCTGCCAGCGTTGGCATTGCTGTGTACCCCGGCAATGGACAGACCCCGCAGGAACTGTTGATGAACGCCGACGCGGCGATGTATCACGCCAAGGGCGCGGGCAAGAACGGCTACAGCTTCTTCGACGCTTCAATGAATACCAACGCCCGCAAGCAACTGCAAATACTCCAGGATTTGCGTAATGCGCTCGAGCACCAGCAATTCAGCCTGCACTACCAACCCAAGTTTGACGCCAGCAATGGCCTGCCAGTCGGTGCCGAAGCCCTGCTGCGTTGGGAGCACCCGACCCAGGGCATGCTGCTGCCGGACAAGTTCATCGAACTGGCGGAGAAAACCGGGTTGATCATCCCGATCGGCGACTGGGTGCTCAACGAAGCCTGCCGACAAATGAGCCTCTGGCACAGCCAGGGGTATACCCAGTGGCGTATTGCGGTGAATCTCTCGGCGTTGCAGTTCTGTCATACCGGGCTGGTTCAGAGCGTAGCCAAAGCCCTGGCCACTCACCGTTTGCCCGCCAACAGCCTGACCCTGGAAATTACCGAAACCACCGCCATGAGTGATGCCGACGCGAGCATGACGGTGCTCCAGCAACTGTCGGAAATGGGCGTCGACCTGTCCATCGACGACTTCGGTACCGGTTATTCGAGCTTGATGTACCTCAAGCGCCTGCCGGCCAATGAGCTGAAGATCGACCGCGGTTTTGTCCGTGATCTTGAGCGCGACAGCGATGACGCGGCGATCGTCTCGGCCATCGTCGCCCTTGGGCAGGCGCTGGGTTTGCGCATCGTCGCCGAAGGCGTGGAAACCGATGTGCAACAGGACTTCCTGACTCAGCTCGGCTGTGATTCCTTGCAAGGCTACCTGCTGGGGCACCCGTTACCGGCCGACAGGTTCATGGTCGATATCCACCGGGCCGAGCAACTGGTAACGGGCTGAACACGGCCTGTAGCAGCTGCCGAGCCTGCGAGGCTGCGTTCGGCTGCGCAGCAGTCGTAAACCCGGAGTGCAGGATTTTCCTGAAGCACCGTGGTGACTGACTTCACGACTGCTTCGCAGCCGAACGCAGCCTCGCAGGCTCGGCAGCTGCTACAGGTTTTGTGCAGGCCCAGGGGATTGAGGCCATGCAAAAGCCGGCGTTGGCGGTTATTCTTGCGGCGCAAGGCTTCGGGTTTGAATGGGGGAATCAGCATGGACAAAGTCATCGTCATCACCGGTGGCGGTCGTGGTATCGGTGCCGCTACGGCGCTCCTGGCCGCTGAGCAGGGCTATCGAATCTGCATCAACTACCAGGCCGACGAGCTGGCCGCGCAACAGGTCCTCGAGCAAGTCCGCGCGCTCGGCGCCCAGGCGATTGCGGTGCGCGCTGATGTCAGCATCGAAGATGAAGTGATCAGCCTGTTCCACCGCGTCGACACTGAGCTGGGCCGAGTCACTGCGCTGGTGAACAACGCCGGCACCGTCGGGCAAAAGTCGCGGGTCGATGAAATGTCCGAATTCCGCATTCTGAAAATCCTGAAAACCAACGTCCTGGCACCGATTCTCTGTGCCAAGCATGCACTGCTGCGCATGTCACCCAAACATGGCGGGCAGGGCGGCAGCATCGTCAACGTCTCCTCGGTCGCCTCGCGCCTCGGCTCGCCGGGCGAATACGTCGACTACGCAGCTTCCAAGGGCGCGCTGGATACGTTCACCGTCGGCCTGTCCAAGGAAGTCGCCGGCGAAGGCATCCGCGTCAATGCCGTGCGTCCCGGCTACATCTACACCGACTTCCATGCCCTGAGCGGCGATCCGGATCGGGTCAGCAAGCTTGAATCGGGCATACCCATGGCCCGCGGCGGCCGCCCGGATGAAGTGGCCGAGGCGATTATCTGGTTGCTGTCGGATAAAGCTTCTTATGCGACCGGGACCTTTGTTGACTTGGGTGGCGGGCGTTAAACCTCGGGTTTTGCTATGTCGGTGCCACCTTTATCGCGAGCAGGCTCGCTCCCACAGGGGAATGCGTTTCACCTGTGGGAGCGAGCCTGCTCGCGATAGCCACGGTCGGGGCGACTCGAGTCTCAAAACGACCGCACAATCCGTCCCAACGTTTCCATGGCCTTCTCGGCATCCTCGGTCCACGGGCTGCCGTAGTTCAAGCGAATACAATTCCTGAACCGCTGGGTCGGTGAAAAGATCGGCCCCGGCGCAATGCTGATGCCTTGGGCCAATGCCATCTGGAACAACTTCAACGAATCCATCTGCGATGGCAATTCCAGCCACAGGAAGTAGCCGCCGGCCGGTTGGCTGACGCGGGTCTGGGCCGGGAAGTAGCGGGCGATGGCCGCGAGCATGGCGCTTTGCTGTTCTTCGAGGGCGTAGCGCAGTTTGCGCAGGTGGCGGTCGTAGCCGCCGTGTTGCAGGTAATCGGCGATCGCCGCCTGGGCCGGCATTGACGCGCAGAGCGAGGTCATCAGCTTCAGGCGTTCGATTTTCTGCGCGTAGCGCCCGGCGGCGACCCAACCGATGCGGTAACCGGGCGCGAGGCTCTTGGCGAAGGAACCGCAGTGCATCACCAGCCCTTCGGTGTCGAAGGCTTTGGCCGGTTTCGGCGCTTGCTGGCCGTAATAGAGTTCGGCGTAGACATCGTCCTCGATCAGCGGCACTTGATGGCTGCGCAACAACTCGACCAGTTCCTGTTTCTTGGCCTCGGGCATGGTGGCGCCCATGGGGTTCTGGAAACTGGTCATGCACCAACAGGCTTTGATCGGGTGGCGTTCAAGGGTTTGCGCCAGCACGCCGAGGTCGATGCCATCGCGCGGGTGCACGGGGATTTCCACCGCTTTGAGTTTCAAGCGTTCCAGCACTTGCAGGCTGGCATAGAACGCCGGCGCTTCAATGGCCACCAGGTCGCCGGGTTCGGTGACCGCTTGCAGGCACAGGTTCAGCGCTTCCAGTGCGCCGTTGGTGATCAGCAGTTCTTCCATGGGCAGCATCAGGCCGCCGACCATGTAGCGCAGGGCGATTTGCCGACGCAATTGCGGATTGCCCGGCGACATGTCGGTGACCACCATGCGTGGGTCCATTTCCCTGGCAGCACTGGCCAGCGAGCGTGACAGGCGTTGCAGTGGAAACAGCGTCGGGCTCGGGAAGGCCGAGCCGAAGGGCACGGTGGTCGGGTCCTTGATTGAATCGAGGACCGAGAACACCAGCTCACTGACGTCGACTTCGGTGGATTCGTTGACCTGGCTGCTGATCACCGGCTCCGAGAACGGGCTCGGTGCGTGGGTGTTGACGAAGTAGCCGGAGCGCGGCCGGGCGCGGATCAGCCCGCGACGCTCCAGCAGGTAATAAGCCTGGAACACCGTGGACGGGCTGACCCCGTAAGTCTGGCTGGCGTAACGCACCGAAGGTACGCGCTGGCCAGGGCCGAGCACCCCGGAGCGGATCAGTTCAGCAATGTCGTCAGCGAATTTTTCGTAGCGTTTCATCGAAAGCCCGATTGATGTCATTCAGAAAAATCCAGGTGGCTTCTTCGCGAGCAGGCTCGCTCCCACAGGTAGCGCGTAGTTCTTGTGGGAGCGAGCCTGCTCGCGAATGGCGGCACCGCAGTGTAAGGGATCAACGGTTCATCGGCGCAACAAACCGGCTCTTGGCCACGCTGTTGATCTGTGGTTCATCGCTGTCAGTGATCTTGAAGCTGATCGTCTGCGAGCTGCTGCTTGGCTTGTCGGTGGTCATGGCCACTGAAACAGGCACATCGACAATTTCTCCCGGCGCCAGGCTCAACTCGGTCTTGCCCTGCAACTGGAAGCCGTCGCCGTCCACCAGGGACAAACGATAGTCCTGCCGCTGCTGGGTTTTATTGATGACTTTGAGGCTGTAGATGTTTTCAATCTGGCCCTGGCTGTTTTCGCGAAACAGGCCACGGTCCTTGCTGACGTCCAGCGACACCATCGACCGCTCCATCAGCGCCAGCGTCAGTGCACCGATCATCACCACCAGCACCGCCGTGTAGCCGATCAAGCGAGGCCTGAGCAAGTGCGTCTTGCCACCTTGCAACTCATGCTCGGAGGTGTAGCTGATCAGGCCACGGGCATAGCCCATTTTGTCCATGATCGAATCGCAGGCATCGATGCACGCCGCGCAGCCAATGCACTCCATCTGCAAACCGTCGCGAATGTCGATGCCGGTCGGGCAGACCTGCACGCACAGGTGACAGTCGATGCAATCGCCCAGACCCACGTCGGCAGGCTTCACCTCGCGTTTGCGCGGGCCACGGCTTTCGCCACGGGCGGCGTCGTAGGAAATGGTCAGCGTGTCTTTGTCGAACATCACGCTCTGGAACCGTGCATACGGACACATGTGCATGCACACCGCTTCACGCAGCCAACCGGCGTTGATGTAGGTCGCGCCGGTGAAGAACAGCACCCAGAACAGACTGACGCCGCCCATTTGCAGGGTCAGCAGTTCATGGGCCAGTGGACGAATCGGCGTGAAGTAGCCGACGAACGTCAGCCCCGTCAGCACACTGATGGCCAGCCACATCGTGTGTTTGGCCGAGCGACGCAGCAGTTTGTTCGGGCCCCAGGGGGCGGCTTGCAGCTTGATCCGCTGATTGCGCTCGCCCTCGGTGACCTTTTCGCACCACATGAACAGCCAGGTGAAGGAACTCTGCGGGCAGGTGTAGCCACACCACACTCGCCCGGCGAACACGGTGATTGCGAACAGGCCGAAGGCGCAGATGATCAGCAGCGCCGAGAGCAGGATGAAATCCTGCGGCCAGAAGGTCGCACCGAAGATGTGGAATTTGCTTTCCGACAAGTCCCAGAGCACCGCCTGCCGGCCGCCCCAGTTCAGCCACACCGTGCCGAAAAACGCCAGGAACAGAAACCCCGCGCCACTCAGGCGCAAGGTGCGGAACAAACCGGTGAAGCTGCGGGTGTGAATCTGGTTGTCGCTGGATTTGGCCTTCATCTTTGGACGTGAAGGCTCGAATGTCTCTACTAATCGGACGGGGATTCTATCGCTCATGGTCTTTCGCTCATCAGCCTCCATCAGGCAGATGAACTATGACCACCGAACTGTTTGCATAACAGACTCAGGTATTGGATTAAAAAGCGGATCAGATGAGTCCTTGATCCGCCCCTGCGACAACTTGATGCACCCCGGCAGACGCGGTGACAGCACCTGTCACAAGCGTTTGCGGCGGTCTCTGATCTGCGTCAGTCAAATCACCGAATCACTGCTGGTGACCATCAGGTGCCGACGACCATCGATGGCACCTGCTACGGTTAATGCGTCGGCTTCTGCTTCGGTGATGTAGAAGCGCTGACCATCGAGCTCCACCGCCGACATAGCTTTATCCGCGTCGGTGATGATGGTGACATCGGCAGCAAGGCGAATCTCTTCGCCATTCTCGGTAATGAAGAAGCAGACCTGGTTTTCGATTCGCACGGGCATGGGGGGCACCCTTTTCTGCGGGATCTAAAGGTTAGGGCACGGGGCTTGCTCATCGTTCGGTGTAACCGATTAGTGGTCATGGAGCGTGGCTAAAGTGAAAGGATCTGAACTTTTAGCAGCGCCCGGCGCTCGGAACCTAAGTAGCGTCATGCAGCAGCACACGATCAAGCACAGGAGCGTCCATGGGGCGTAAGGGGCGAGGCTCGATGACGACTGAAAAACCGACGGAGCTGCAGTACAACCCGCAACTGCCACTGTCGCAGGCTTTGCTGCTGCCGCGGATTATTATCGAAAACACCATGCCGGTGATCGATGGCGGCCAGTTCGCGGCCAAGGCTATCGAACGGCAGGCTGTAAAGGTGACGAGCAAGGTTTTCGCTGACGGTCACGACGTGCTTGCGGTGCGCGTGCGTTGGCGTGCCGAGGCCGACTCGATCTGGCAGAGCGAAGTCATGACCGATCTCGGTAATAACACCTGGCAGGGGCAGTTCAGCGTCGCAACGCCGGGTAGGTATCGGTTTTGTATCGAGGCCTGGATCGATCAGTTCGCCAGTTTCTGTCATGAACTGGAAAAGAAACACACAGCGGGTGTGCCCGTCAGCCTGGAGCTGCAAGAAGGGCGCATCCAGGTGCTGCAGGCGGCGGAGCGCAGTGACGGTCCGTTGAGCAAGAAGCTTACGGCGCTGCACCAAGAGCTGGCCGGGCTGCTTGAAACCGAGCAAGTCGCGCTGTTTCTGCACCCACGCAGTGCCCGGTTGATGGCCGAGGCCGATCTGCGTCCCTACCTCAGCCTGAGTCCGGAGTACCCGCTGGATGTCGAGCGCGAACGTGCGCAGTTCGCCAGTTGGTATGAGTTGTTTCCCCGCTCGATCACCGATGATCCGGATCGCCACGGTACGTTCAACGATGTGCATTCACGTCTGGCGATGATCCAGGACATGGGCTTTGACGTGCTGTACTTCCCGCCGATCCACCCGATTGGTCGCAGCTATCGCAAAGGTCCCAACAACGCCCTGACTGCCGGCCCTGATGACCACGGCAGCCCGTACGCCATCGGCGGTATCGAGGGGGGGCACGAGGCGATTCACCCGCAATTGGGCAGTCGCGAGGACTTCCGTCGTCTGGTCAAGGCCGCCGCCGCACACGGGCTGGAGATTGCGCTGGATTTCGCGATTCAATGCTCCCAGGACCATCCGTGGCTGAAGCAGCATCCGGGCTGGTTCAACTGGCGACCGGACGGCACCATCAAATACGCCGAGAACCCGCCGAAGAAATACCAGGACATCGTCAACGTCGACTTCTACGCCAGCGAGGCGATTCCGAGCCTGTGGCTGGAGCTGCGCGACATCGTGGTCGGCTGGGTCGAGGAGGGCGTGAAGATCTTCCGGGTTGACAATCCACACACCAAACCCTTGCCGTTCTGGCAGTGGCTGATCGGTGATGTACGGGCGTTGTATCCCGAGGTGATCTTCCTGGCCGAGGCCTTTACCACCCCGGCGATGATGGCGCGCCTGGGCAAGGTCGGTTACTCCCAGAGCTACACCTACTTCACCTGGCGTAACACCAAGCACGAATTGGTGACGTACCTCACCGAGCTGAACCAGTCACCCTGGCGCGAGTGCTTTCGGCCCAACTTTTTCGTCAATACGCCCGACATCAATCCGGGCTTTCTCCACGAGTCGGGCCGCGCCGGCTTTCTGATCCGGGCCGCGCTGGCGACCATGGGCTCGGGCCTGTGGGGCATGTATTCGGGGTTTGAACTGTGCGAGTCGGCGCCAGTGCCGGGCAAGGAGGAATACCTCGATTCCGAGAAGTATGAAATCCGTGTCCGGGACTTCACTGCGCCGGGCAACATCATCGCCGAGATCGCCCAGCTCAACCGCATTCGCCGGCAAAACCCGGCCTTGCACAGCCATTTGGGTCTGCAGGTCTACAACGTGTGGAACGACAACATTCTGTACTTCGGTAAACGCACGGCCGATGGCAGCAATTTTATTCTGGTGGCGGTCAGCCTCGACCCGTTCAACGCCCAGGAGGCGCACTTCGAATTGCCGCTGTGGGAGATGGGCTTGCCCGACGATGCGGTGACCCAGGGTGAAGACCTGATGAACGGCCACCGCTGGGACTGGCACGGCAAGACCCAATGGATGCGCATCGAGCCGTGGAACCAGCCGTTCGGGATTTGGCGGATAACGGCTTAGACGCACCCACAGGTTCTCACTGTACTCAGGAGTTTCCAATGGCGAAGAAACCCAGGTCAGCCACCTTCAGCAACGACCCGCTCTGGTACAAGGATGCGGTGATTTATCAGGTCCACGTAAAGTCTTATTTCGACTCCGACAACGATGGAATCGGCGACTTTCCCGGTTTGATCGCCAAACTGGATTACATCGCCGATCTGGGCGTCAACACCCTCTGGTTGCTGCCGTTTTACCCCTCGCCACGCCGCGACGATGGTTACGACATTGCCGAATACCGTGGCGTACACCGTGATTACGGGAGCCTCGCCGATGTCAGGCGTTTTATTGCCGAGGCCCACCAACGCGGCTTGCGGGTGATCACCGAGCTGGTCATCAACCACACCTCCGATCAACATCCCTGGTTTCAACGGGCGCGCAAGGCCAAGCCAGGCTCAAAGGCGCGGGACTTTTATGTCTGGTCCGATGACGATCAAAAGTACGACGGCACGCGGATCATTTTTCTCGACACCGAGAAGTCCAACTGGACCTGGGACCCGGTGGCCGGCCAGTACTTCTGGCACCGTTTCTATTCGCATCAACCGGACCTGAACTTCGACAACCCTCAGGTCATGAAAGCCGTGCTCTCGGTGATGCGCTATTGGCTGGACCTGGGCATCGACGGCCTGCGCCTGGATGCGATTCCCTACCTGATCGAGCGCGACGGCACCAACAACGAGAACCTCCCCGAAACCCATGACGTGCTCAAGCGGATTCGCGCCGAGATCGACGCCCATTACCCGGACCGCATGTTGCTGGCCGAAGCCAACCAGTGGCCGGAAGACACTCAGTTGTATTTCGGTGATGTTCATGGCGATGACGGCGACGAATGCCACATGGCCTTTCACTTCCCGCTGATGCCACGCATGTACATGGCGCTGGCCCAGGAAGACCGTTTTCCGATCACCGATATCCTGCGCCAGACGCCGGAGATTCCAGCCAACTGCCAATGGGCGATTTTCCTGCGCAACCACGATGAGCTGACCCTGGAGATGGTCACCGACAAGGAGCGCGATTACCTGTGGAACTACTACGCGGCTGACCGCCGCGCGCGGATCAACCTCGGCATTCGTCGACGCCTGGCACCGCTGATGGAGCGTGACCGGCGCCGCGTCGAGTTGCTCAACAGCCTGCTGCTGTCGATGCCCGGGACGCCGACGCTGTACTACGGTGATGAAATCGGCATGGGCGACAATATCTATCTCGGCGACCGCGATGGCGTGCGCACGCCGATGCAGTGGTCGATCGACCGTAATGGCGGGTTTTCTCGCGCCGACCCGGCAAGCCTGGTGCTGCCGCCGATCATGGACCCGCTCTACGGTTACTTGTCGGTGAACGTCGAAACCCAGGCTGGCGACCCGCATTCATTGCTGAACTGGACCCGGCGCATGTTGGCGATCCGCAAGCAGTCCAAGGCCTTCGGCCGGGGCAGCTTGAAAATGCTCTCGCCGAGCAACCGGCGGATTCTGGCGTATACCCGTGAATACACCGGTGATGACGGCAAACACGAAATCATCCTGTGCGTAGCCAATGTCTCGCGCAGTGCCCAGGCCGCCGAGCTGGACCTCTCGGCCTTTGCCGGCATGGTTCCGGTGGAAATGCTCGGCGGTAATGCATTCCCGCCGATTGGCCAGCTCAACTTTCTGCTGACCCTGGCGCCGTACGGTTTTTACTGGTTTGTGCTGGCGGCGGAAAACCAGATGCCGAGCTGGCATGTCGAGCCCGCACAAAGCTTGCCGGACTTCACCACACTGGTCCTGAAAAAGCGCATGGAAGAGCTGCTCGAAGCACCGTCGCGCACTCTTTTGGAGCAAAGTGCGCTGCCAAGCTGGTTGCACAATCGACGTTGGTTCGCCGGCAAGGACTCCCGTATCGAAACGGTGCACATTGCTTACGGTGTACGTTTTGGTGATCCGCTGCATCCGGTGCTGTTCAGCGAAATCGAGGTGGTCAGCGACGGTCAGACCAGTCGTTACCAACTGCCGTTCGGGTTTCTCGCCGAAGACCAGGTCGGTGCCGCATTGCCGCAGCAACTGGCGTTGGCGCGAGTGCGGCGCGGGCGGCAGGTGGGCTTGGTGACCGACGCGTTCAGCCTCGACAGTTTCATTCGTGCGGTGATCCAGGCGATGCAGGCGCACACGGTGCTGGACTCCAGTGATGGCGAAATTCGTTTCGAACCGAGCGCCGGGCTGGTGCACCTCAATCTGGAGGCTGACTGCGACGTGCGCTATTTGTCGGCCGAGCAATCCAACAGCTCCGCGGTGATTGGCGGCAGCCTGGTGCTCAAGCTGATCCGCAAGGTCGCCAGCGGCGTACACCCGGAACTGGAGATGAGCGCTTACCTGACCGCCGCCGGGTTCAAGCATATTTCACCGTTGCTCGGCTCGGTGATTCGCCGTGATCGGCAAGGCGAAGACACGCTGTTGATGATCGCCCAAGGGTATCTGAGCAATCAGGGCGATGCCTGGGAATGGACCCAGAACAACCTTGAACGGGCGATTCGCGATGAGTTGGCCGAGGCCATGTCCGAGCAGGAACAGCACTACAACGCGCTCGGTGAATTGAAAGATTTCGCTGGCATGCTCGGTCAGCGGCTCGGGGAAATGCACCAGCTACTGGCCGCGCCCGGTGACAACCCGGCGTTTGGTACGCGGATCAGTACGCACAAGGATCAGCAGGCATTGGCGAAAGCGATTGCTGCACAACTGGAGCACGCCTTGCAGTTGCTCAAACAGCATCAGGCCCGGCTGAGCCCGGAGGACCAGGTGCTGGTGGTGCGTTTGCAGGAGCAGAAGAAAACCATACTCAGGCACATTCAGGCACTGGCGGAAAAAACGGTGGGCGGTTTGCAGATGCGTGTCCACGGTGATTTACACCTGGGCCAGGTGCTGGTGATCAAGGGCGATGCCTACCTGATCGACTTCGAAGGGGAACCGGCGCGACCGTTGCATGAGCGAAGGGGCAAACACAGTCCGTACAAGGATGTGAGCGGCGTGCTGCGTTCGTTCGATTACGCGGCGGCGATGGCCCTGGACGGGCAAGGGGTTGAAGTCACCGCGCAGACACTGGCGGCACGTCAGCGGGTGACGGAACGTTATTTGCGTGAGGCCACGGCAGCGTTTGTTCAGGCGTATCGGCAGGCAACGGCTAGTCTTGCTCATGCCTGGCAGGATCCTGCAGCCGAAGACGCCGCACTGGCGTTGTTCTGCCTGGAGAAGGCGGCTTATGAAGTGGGGTATGAAGCCGAAAATCGTCCCACTTGGTTGCCCGTGCCATTGCACGGTTTATACGGGTTGTTGAGTGGGCTCAAACCCTTTTCCTATGTGAGTGGAGAGCAGTCATGACGGAGCCATCATTGAGGGAGCAGGGACAGGTCAAAGAAGCGCTGCTGCCGGCGGCGCGAGACATCGAGGCGCTGGTGCGTGCCGAGCATCAGGATCCCTTTGCGATACTCGGCCCCCATGCCGATGGGGCCGGCGGTCAGTTCATTCGTGCCTACCTGCCGGACGCCTTGAGCGTGCAGGTGATCGCCCGTGATTCCGGCGAAGCGCTCGGCAGCTTGAACCCGACTGAAGTGCCGGGGTTGTTTGTCGGCCATTTCGACCGGGCACAGGCTTATCTGTTACGCACCCATTGGGCTGGCGGCGAGCAAACCGCCGAGGACCCTTACAGCTTCGGTCCGTTGTTGGGCGAGATGGATCTGTATCTGTTCGCCGAGGGCAATCACCGCGATCTCAGTGCGTGTCTGGGGGCGCAATTGAAGAACGTCGAGGGTGTCGACGGCGTGCGTTTTGCGGTGTGGGCGCCGAATGCCCGACGGGTCTCGGTGGTCGGCGATTTCAACGTCTGGGATGGTCGTCGTCACCCGATGCGGCTGCGTCATCCGTCCGGCGTGTGGGAGCTGTTTGTTCCGCGCTTGCAGGCGGGGGAGGCGTACAAGTACGAAATTCTCGGTGCCCACGGGATTCTGCCGCTCAAGGCTGACCCCGTGGCGCTGGCGACACAATTACCGCCGGACACAGCCTCGAAAGTCGCCTCACCGTTGCGTATCGATTGGCAGGATCAGGACTGGATGCAGTCGCGCGGCGAGCGCCACCGGCCGAGCGCGCCGCTGTCGATCTATGAGCTGCATGCCGGTTCCTGGCAGTGCGAAGTGGATGACGTCGGTGAAGTGGCGCGCCAATACACGTGGGGCGAATTGGCCGAACATCTGATCCCCTATGTGCAGAAACTCGGTTTCACCCATATCGAACTGATGCCGATCATGGAGCACCCGTTCGGTGGTTCCTGGGGTTATCAGCCGTTATCGCAATTCGCCCCAAGCGCCCGTTACGGCTCGCCCAGTGACTTTGCCGCGTTCGTCAACGCCTGCCACCTGGCCGATATCGGGGTGATCCTCGATTGGGTGCCGGCGCATTTTCCCACCGATACCCATGGCCTGGCGCAGTTCGATGGCACCGCGCTGTACGAGTACGGCAACCCGCTGGAAGGTTTTCACCAGGACTGGGACACGCTGATTTACAACCTCGGTCGCACCGAAGTGCATGGCTTCATGCTGGCGTCGGCATTGCACTGGCTCAAACATTTTCACGTCGATGGACTGCGGGTCGATGCGGTGGCCTCGATGCTGTATCGCGACTATTCACGCAAGGCCGGCGAGTGGGTGCCCAATCGCCATGGCGGTCGGGAGAACCTCGAAGCCATCGATTTTGTCCGCCACCTCAACGATGTGATCGACCTCGAAGCGCCCGGTGCGCTGGTGATTGCCGAGGAGTCCACGGCCTGGCCGGGTGTCAGCCAGGGCACGCAGCATGGCGGGTTAGGGTTCGACTACAAATGGAACATGGGCTGGATGCACGATTCGCTGCATTACATTCAGCAGGACCCGGTCTACCGCGCCCATCATCACAACGAACTGAGCTTTGGCCTGGTTTACGCCTGGTCCGAACGCTTCATCCTGCCGATTTCCCACGACGAAGTGGTCCACCGCAAGCATTCGCTGATCGACAAGATGCCCGGTGATCGCTGGCAGAAGTTCGCCAACTTGCGTGCATACCTGAGTTTCATGTGGGGGCACCCGGGTAAAAAACTGCTGTTCATGGGCTGTGAGTTCGGCCAGTGGCGCGAATGGAATCACGATCAGCAGCTGGATTGGTACTTGCTGCAATACCCGGAACACCGCGGCGTGCAACAACTGGTGACCGACCTCAACCAGCTCTACCGCGAAGAGCCGGCACTGCACGAGCAGGACGATGTGCCGCAGGGTTTCCAATGGCTGATCGGTGATGACGCGATGAACAGCGTCTACGCCTGGCTGCGCTGGAGCAAGGAAGGGCGGCCGGTGTTGGTGGTGGCGAACTTCACGCCGGTGCCGCGTCCGGTCTATCGGATTGGCGTGCCCATTGGCGGGCGCTGGAGCGAAGTGATCAATAGCGATGCGGGGATTTATGCCGGTTCCAACTACGGCAATGGTGGCGGTGTGATGACCGAAGAGGAGGGCAGCCACGGCCAACCCTTGTCGCTGGTACTGAATCTGCCACCGTTGGCAGTGTTGATGTTGCGGCCGGAGGATTGACGGGACTCGGAGCTATAAGGGCACTGGAGTGTGATGAACAGGTAACAGTAAAGCTATATAAGCCAAGTACTGTCGGTTCATTGTCGCGCCCAGCGCCTTTTTCGGCTGTTCTAATAAGGCATGGGGGTGCGCCTGCCAGTATGCCCTCGTACCTCTTTAAGTTTGATGACAACCCTTCCCTCGTTTTTCGTACTATAACCGACGTCGGTTACTGTAAAGTCTGCATGAGGGGTAAATACCAGGTCTTTTTCACCTAGTGCGGAATAAGGTGAAATCACATTGGCGGCGCTAAATCCCGTGACCAAAAAAATAACATCCTTTTTTCCGGGCATAAACCCTTCGGCAGTGGTTTTTTCTTTAGCTACCGAAAGAATACTCTTTGAATGGATTACGGAGCCGTCTTCTTTGGCAGTCATAAATTCTTCCAGCCCTGACTCAGTTATGTCTTGCCCTCGATAATAGGTTTGCGTTGATTCGTTAGCTTGTTTGTATAGCTGATAGCTTATTTGCTTGGTGTTATGGATGTTTAAACCGTTTGCGATGATCTCGATGAATCGTGCTCTTTCTTTTCCGTGTGAGCCTGAAAACTCTTGATCTCCAACTCGCTCTGTCAGCTCGCGCACYACCTTTCTCCCATTCAGGGATATTTGTGCTCCGGTTCTCATGGCCGTATTGATAACATTCGAGCCGTAAGTTGTTGAGTAAATAGCTTTGAACTCTTTCATGTAAATATATTCCTGCGAGGGTTTGCGAATAAGCTTTTGATGTTCAGTAATGGCTAGCTTAGTCATGCCTTGCGCTAAAGCGTCATCGCTGGCAGTCATTTCTTTCTGAACCCTTTTTAATGCCTTTTCGACAATGTGAAGCTCATACCCCATTTCCAGATTTGTCTCTTTCATGGTTTCAAGTGCTTTCTTTGGGTTTTTGCTGTAAGCCTTGATAAAAGAATTGGAATCCATAATTTTTCGCGCTAAGTCCCCTTGAGGGGACAGCCCATCCGGGTCGAATAACGTTATCGGATTATTCCTCACCATCCGATAAAAATTGAGCCCATCAATCGTCCCCGCCGGATCCGGATTGATCCAGCGCTGCAACCACGGCGCGTAATATCTGAAGCCAAAGTAATCAAGCCCCGTCGCATCGCGCTCCTTGCCGGAATAGCGCACGGTTTTGTACTTGGCCTCGGTTACGGAGCGACCTGCCCACCACGCGGTGCTGCCGAACGGGTAATACCATTCCTGGCTGATCAGCCTGGCTTGATGGTCGAGTTCCAGCGTACTGGATTTCAGGTGATCACCCTGGCTGTAACGCACCTGATCCTGCGCAATGTCATCAGGTTGTCTGGCGACCCAATGCAGCACTTGCACACTGTTGCTCCCGGCGGCAGCGCTAACGACATGCAGGACTTCACCGGTGCCACTGTGGCTGCGGATTTCCACACCGGGCAGGTAGCGCACCTCGCTGATCAGCGTGCGGGCGTTGGTCTGGTGGCTGCGAACTTTGCGCACGCGTTGGCCGTCGCCGTCGTAGATATACCGCTCGCGGTCGTTCTTCGCGTTTTCGCGCACCACGGGGCACACTGCCTGTAGCTGATTGCGCAGATCCCAGCTCAGGGGCTGCCCGGCTTGCAGTTCAAGCAGGTTGCCGTTGGCATCGAAGCCGGCGGCCAATTCGGCTTCGGTCGGTGGACGGCCGTCTCGCTCGGGCAGGCAACGGTTGCTGTAGCGGGCGCGGGTCAAGGTGCGGCCATGGGCCTGGGCGCCGACATGCTGCAGATCCAGCAGATTGCCGCCTGCGTCGTAATGATAGGTCTGGGTGTAGTGGGCGATCTGGTTGGGATCAGGTGGCAGGGGTTGCAAGTCCGGCAGGGCCGGGCCGCCGCTCCCGATGTCAGCCTCCGATCCACAGGCTTTGATCAACTGGTAGAGCGTGTCATACCAGTAAATCTTGATCGGCTCGACGCGCTGGTTATTGAAGTAACGGATCGGTTGCGCCGCATCCTCGATGCTCAGCACATTGCCGACCGGGTCGTAGCAGTAACTGAGGTCTTGCAGCGGCGTGCCATCGGCTTTGTGGGCGCTGAGGTTCGTCAGCCGGCCGTTGGCGGGATCGTAGCGGTGACCGGTGATCACGCCGTTGCCCGCGGTTTCGGATTCGACCTGGCCGAAGGGGTTGTAGTGGATCGCGCTCACCAGAACCTTCTCGAGCTGTCCGTCACCGGCCAGGGTCAGCCGGGTGTTTTTCAGCTGGCCGGCGACGGTGTAGGCGAAGGCTTGCAGGTTACCCAGTGCGTCGGTCTGACTCAGCGGTTCGGCGGTGGGCGCGTAGCTATTCCAGGTAGTCGCGCCGTCGCCGGTTTCGAGCAAGGCATCCCGCTCGGTCATGTTGGTCGGCCAACTGGGCGCGTCTGTGCTGAGTAAAAAATGACGCTGCTGTTGCAGCGGCGCGCCGCCGAGGCTCAGGTCCAGCAGGTGCAAGGTGCCGGCCGGGTCGTCATGGCGAATCAGCTGGCCACACCGATTGTGGGCGGCGGCGTCCGCATCGGCAGCGGCATAACTGAAGCGCTCCAGCACGTGCTCGGCAACGTCTGCTCCGCGTTCATGCACGGCCAACGGGCGCAGTAGTTCATCGTATTCGGTCCGTGAGTGGCTGCCACGGCCGTCCCAGCGTTCGACGGCTTGCCCGGCCTCACCTGGCAGCGCCAGTCGCCAGCCAGCGTCCACGCTGCGGCTCGCCAACGGTAGGCCGGACAGGCTGAAGATCTGACTCAGGTTGGCAGGGACGGATTCATCGCTCTGGGACAAGGCAAACAGATACGGATCACGGCTGGCAACTGGTCGGCCGGCAGCGTCGAACCGTTGATGGGTGACCCGCGTTTCAAGCGGATCGCCCGCCTGCCGTCGGTGGAACTGCACGGTCCTGACCGTCAGGCCACGCGAGTCTGACACCATAATGTTCGGTGTTGCGGTATCTGCGCAAACCGACGATGTTGTTGGCATCCGTGCTGGCCTTGATCAAGGTGGCGTCCTCGTCATACTGCGTGAACTCCAAGGTTATGGATACTGTAAGAACTAACAGGTCGGTGTCGGTAGGGGCCAACTCCCCGGCTCCTTGAGTGCGCAGGAGCCGCAATCGGTTGCGCTTACTTGCCGCTGGTCACCAGTTCTTCCAGGTGATCCATGATTTCCTGTGGCTTGAGTACCAGTACATCGCTTTCCAGCGAATCAAGCACCACTTCCGCGGTGTTTCCGATCAAGGCCCCCGAAAACCCGGTGCGCGCCACGGTGCCGATGACGGTCACCGACGCCTGCAATTTATGCGCGACGTGGGGAATCAGCACATCGGCCGGACCTTCTTCGATATGCAGGTGATCATCGTCGATGTCGAACTCGGCCTGGAACGCCTTGCACGCTTCGCGGTAGCGGGCCTCGATGGTTTCCTTGAGCTGGAACACCGGGTCGGCCGCCGAGAGCATGGGCGACGGATGGGCGCTGATGACGTGCAGATGGGCCTTGGCCAGGTGAGCGATGTCGAAGCCATGATCGACAATGCTCGCATGCAGCACGCGGTGCTCGGGGTCGTTGTTGCCCACGTCGATGGCCGCCAGAATCGTCCCGCCGGTCCAGGGTTTCGAGGTCTTCACCAGTAACACCGGGCTCGGGCACTGGCGCAGCAGTTTCCAGTCTTCCGGGGTCAGCAGGGCTTTCTTCAGCGGGTTGTCGTGGAAGTGTTGCTTGACCACTAGCCCGCAACCCTCGGCCTGCTGCACATCAATGATGGTTTCATGCAGGCTTTTGTTCCAGGCCTGCTCGGTGGTGACGCTATGACCGTCTTCCAGCAGGCTGGCCTTGAGCACGCTCAACAGCGCCGAATGATCGTGCTCCTTATCGCAGATCAACAAATGCAGGTGCGCTTGAGTCACCCCGGCGATCAGCTTGGCGCGCTTGAGAGCCAGGCTTTCGTTGGGCGAGGGATCAATGACCACCAGGATGCTACGGATGGCTTGCATGGTCGGAATCTCCGATGAATGAAAAACACGTCGTTGCACAACTATAGTTGCTGGTCGTGAACTCGGGTCTTGATGCATATCAAGTGCCGCGACTGGTGGTCTGCCGACAGGCACGTATAATCGGCCCCCTTCGCTGTGAACCTATTGCCCGTGAGCCTCATGTTACTGAACCCTGAAATCGTCGCCGTCCTGCCCAATGGTCCTGTTGAACTGTCGGAAGTGAGCCAATGATCCTTCCTGAAATTCACGAATTCCTTGGCTGCCGCACGCCCGACGGCTGGGTTCAGGCTGCACTGGCCGACCAGGAAACCCTGCTGATCGACCACAAGAACTGCGAGTTCAAGGCTGCCAGTACCGCGCTCAGCCTGATTGCCAAGTACCATTCGCATGTCGACCTGATCAATTTGATGTCACGCCTGGCCCGGGAAGAGCTGGTGCATCACGAGCAAGTCATGCGCCTGATGAAAAAGCGCAAGATCGAACTGCGCCAGCTGTCCGCCGGTCGCTACGCCTCGGGGTTGCGCAAAGTGGTGCGCAGCCACGAGCCGGTCAAACTGGTCGACACACTGGTGGTCGGGGCGTTTATCGAGGCGCGCAGCTGCGAGCGTTTCGAGGCGTTGGTGCCGCACCTCGACGAAGAGCTGGGCAAATTCTACTTCGGCCTGCTGAAGAGCGAAGCGCGGCATTTCCAGGGCTATCTGAAGTTGGCCTACCAGTACGGCGACGCCAAGGACATTGCGCAGGTGATCGACAAGGTTCGCGCCGCCGAGCAGGAACTGATCGAGTCCCCGGACGTCGAGTTCCGCTTCCACAGTGGCGTGCCTGCGGCAAGTCTGTGAAAGAAAACAGGCAAATTGTTAAAAACTCTTAAGAACATGAAAGTTCTCTGAAAACCGGCCCGCGAGGCCGGTTTTTGCTGTCTGGCATGCCCGGTGATGAGGGGATTGGCGCCTATAATGCGCGCTCTCATTCATCGGCTCACAGATTGGCACTTATGGACAATCAGGCGTTTGGCAAGGTACTGCTCGTTGAGGATGACGAAAAGCTCGCAGGGTTGATCGCGCACTTCCTCTCCCAACATGGTTTCGAAGTGCGGACCGTGCACCGTGGCGATCTGGCGCTGGCGGCGTTTCTCGAATTCAAGCCAAAAATCGTTGTGCTCGACCTGATGCTGCCCGGCCAGAGCGGCTTGCATGTGTGCCGCGAGATCCGCAGCGTGTCCGAGACGCCGATTGTCATCCTCACGGCCAAGGAAGACGACCTGGACCACATCCTGGGCCTGGAGTCCGGCGCCGACGATTACGTCATCAAGCCGATCAAACCACCGGTATTGCTGGCCCGGCTGCGCGCCTTGCAACGTCGCCAGACACCGGAAACCACGGTGCGCGGTTCGCTGGAGTTCGGCCGTTTGTTGATTGATCGCAGCTGCCGCGAAGTGCGGCTGGCGGGTGAGAGTATCGAGCTGACCACCATGGAGTTCGAACTGCTGTGGCTACTGGCCAGCGCGGCTGGCAAGATTCTTTCACGCGATGACATCCTCAATCGCATGCGCGGCATCGCTTTTGACGGGCTCAACCGCAGCGTTGACGTGTACATCAGCAAATTGCGCGGCAAGCTCAAGGACAATCCCAGAGAGCCGGTGTGCATCAAGACCGTTTGGGGCAAGGGTTATCTGTTCAATCCCTTTGCCTGGGAGCTCTAGATGCTAAGGCTGTTTTTGCGGCTGTACGTCATTCTTGCCGTTGGCTTCGCGGGGGCGATCTGGACGGTCAATTACATTTTTGATGAGCTGCTGCCCGAGGCCAACGAGACCTATAACCGCGACGCCATGCGCGGGCCAGCTTACAGCCTGGTCGAGTTGCTCCGTCCGGTCACCGGCGTTGCGCGTGATGAGCGCCTGGCGGAGCTGAAAACCCACTACGGCCTGCGTCTGGAGCTGGTGCAGAGCAGCGAGCTGGATCTCACTGAGCGAGAGCAAAAACTGCTGGCTGACGGTCTGTTGGTCGTGCGTGGGGATTTCAACGAATTTATCGCCAACATCGATGGCGGTTCGCAGTTGTTGAACATCAAACTCCCGGAGGCACCCAAGTGGCTGTATGTCTGGGCCTACGCCTTGCTAGGCGTGTTCCTGGCCTTTGTCCTGTATTTCTGGGTGCGACCGCATTGGCGCGACCTTGAGCTGATCAGAGTGGCCGCGCAACGATTCGGCGATAACGATCTGACCTCGCGCATTCAGTTGTCCAAACGCTCGAACATTCGCGTCCTGGCCGAGCACTTCAACCAGATGGCCGCGCGTATCGAAGGCTTGATTGCCAATCAGCGCGAACTGACGAATGCGGTGTCCCATGAGTTGCGCACGCCGATTGCGCGCTTGTCGTTTGAACTCGATCAACTCAAGCAACAGGCCGATCCGAGCGAGCGTAAAGCGCTGATTGCCGACATGTATGCCGACCTCGGTGAGTTGGAAGAGATGGTTTCCGAACTACTGACCTACGCCAGCCTTGAGCGTGGTGCCACGGTGATCAGTCTCGAAAACATTCAGGCCCACAGTTGGCTCGACAGTGTGGTCGGCAGCGTTGCCCTGGAGGCTGAGGCGGCCGGGGTGCGACTGTTGATTCGCGCCTGTGAGGTCGACTCTGTGCCGATCGAGCCGCGCTTTATGGCGCGGGCGGTGATCAACCTGCTGCGCAACGCCATTCGCTACGCCGAGCGACGGGTGGAGGTATCGCTGACGCTGGGTGAAGACGGTTATGAAGTGTTGGTCAACGACGATGGCCCAGGTGTGCCGCTGGAGGGGCGCGAGAAGATTTTCGAGCCGTTCTCCCGACTAGATACCAGTCGCGACCGTCGCACCGGCGGTTTCGGCCTGGGCCTGGCGCTGGTTCGGCGGGTCTCGCAATCGCACGGAGGCAAGGTCGAGGTCAGCGATTCGCCGTGGGGCGGCGCGTCGTTTCGCATGACCTGGGCGCAGGCTGACTGAGCCGGATCTCAGCCTCAACGCATGACCCAACACATAACCGATCACTCGTAGCAGCTGCCGAGCCTGCGAGGCTGCGTTCGGCTGCGCAGCAGTCGTAAACCCGGCTGTCCGGGTTCTACAG